>CANHKJ010000088.1 GCA_947460915.1 Verrucomicrobiia bacterium | reverse complement strand
CACATGATGGGTGAATTGATTGGCCTCGGTCTTCGTGGCAATGGCAAAGCAGCCATCAACATCGACTTGGTTCCTTCCAGTGTCGAGGCTGAGCGCGCCGCAGAAAAACGCCGCCCGATCTGGATCGCTTCCGCCGCCGTTCTCGCTCTCGGATTCCTAGGTTATGGCGTTTTACAAAACTCTGCTGCCACCAAAGCTGAAGCCAAGTTGGCTGATCTGCAAAAAAAACAGCTAAAGCTTGATGAGACCGCAGAGCCCATGAAAAAATTGGTCACTGAGGAAAACAAAGTCAAAGCAGCAGCGGAGGCTTACGTGAAGGCGAAGGCCGACCAACAACTGTGGCCTGAAATCCTCACCGACTTGCGCAAGCATTTCACGAGTGAATTCACGTGGATCACCGACCTCGAGCCCGTTGCGAATTTTGACCCCGCAAAAGTGCCAGACGACAAAAACAAAGTCAAAAATGGTGATAGCATGATCAAATCCGATTTTGCCGCTAACTACGGTGCCTCAGGTCTTGCCGCTGTCAAAGCGCCTACCCCTGTTGCTACAGGAAACCGCCGACCAGCTGCGACAGCTGCTCCAGCCGAGCAAAAAGCCAACGCCATCCGCATCAAAGGCATTTGGCGCAAAAACGATAGCAATCACAATGTTGTCAATACGCTCGTCAAGGCTCTGCGCGAGAGCAATCCCGAGCACCTTCGCTTCGGCACCATTGGCAAAGACGGCAAGGAAACCCCACTGCCCGATAACGTGTTAGTGCCGCTCTTGCAATCCACCGCTGAATCGGAAGATGAATATGGCTGGCCCTTCGAAATCGTCATCCCCTTGGCACAACCTGTGTCTGTTCGCTAATTCCTAGCATCACTCAATCCAACTACCCATTTCTCTTCATATTATGACACCTAACGAAAAACGTTTCGTCAGTATCCTTGCAGGCATTACCGTTGTCTGCGTGGGCGGACTCTACTTCTACGCTAGCAAAGGAAGTTCACGCTTCGAAGAAGCAAAAACCAATTTTACGAGCGTTAGCGACGAAATAGGTCGCATGGAAGGCCTTCCGGTTTATCCAACCGAGAAAAACCTCGAGCAAAAAGAAGCAGAGCTTAAGACCTACTCGGCCAATGCTGAAGAGCTTGCTAAAAAGCTCCAAGCTCTCCGCCCTGCGACCCTCGAAAATACCGATCCCCAAGCATTCACCGATTTGCTCGTGAAAACAGCGGATGCCTCGATCAAAGCTTACCAAACCGCAGGCTTAAGCGCGGAAGGTGACAATCCCTCGCTGCCCAAGGGTTTCTACCTTGGCTTTGAGGCCTACACCAGCACACCCGCACAAAAGGACTCCACTGGCATCATGACTTATCAACTCGGTGCGATCAGCGAACTGAATGCAGTGCTAGCTGCCTCTAAGCCGTCTGCACTGTTGAATTTCCGCCGTGAAGCACTTCCTGAGGAGAAAAACGAGGCCTACAAGCCGACTCCTGGCGTTCCTTACCGCGCGCTGCCAATCGAAGTTGCATTTGCTGGTCCAGAAAGCGCCCTTCGCGCATTCATCAACGGCATTCAGTCATCCAAGCAGCATTATTTCGTCATCCGCAGCATGCGTGTGAGAAACGATAAGCAAGAGGGGCCGAAGGCCTCCGATGCCCAATTTGAAGCGCCAGCCAAAGAAGGTGCTGATGCTGGCGCTCCAGGTGGTGGTATTTTCGATTCGGGCGCAGCATTTGTCTTGCCTGGTGAAAGTGCACCCGCTGCTCCTGCTGAGGCCGCCGCTGCCGCAGCGCCTGCGGCCGCTGAGCCAGAGAAAGCAGAAGACGCGCCTGCCGATAGCAGTCGCATTCTGCAACAAGTGCTCGGTCAAGAAGATGTCAACGCCTTCTTCCGCATCGATATCATTTTGTTTGACGGTGCTCCCGCCACCGCTGCTCCTAAGAAATAATTTCCATCCCAACCCAATCCACTTTTCATATGAAGAAAAATTCTGAAAAAGCCATCCTCGCCGTCTGCGCTATCGCGGGACTTGGACTCGCCTACATGGGCTATGCCAAGAGCAATTCCGTAGAAACGGAGTTCGAGATCTCAATGCGCGGCAATGGAAAAAATGACGTCTCCATCCCAGGCTCTGACAAATTGGCCAAAACCCTCGAATCCGTCGCGAAACCGCTCTTGCTTGAGCAAGGCAAAGCTGGAGAACGTCCCGTCGATAACTTCGTCGGCGTCGCTCTGTTTGCCAAAAAGCCAGCTGGCGGAGATGCGGTAGCTGAGCCCGTCGACCCCGTTCTCGATGCCCCGATTCATCCTCCGATCGATAATCAGTGGTGGTTGACCTACAACATCGACCCAGGCTTTGGCGATTCGCCCTCGCGCGATCAAGACAAAGACGGCTTCTCCAATCTGGAGGAATTCCAAGCAAAGAGCGATCCATCCGATCCGAAGTCTTTCCCCGATCTCGTAGAAAAACTCGTTTACGCCAAGTATGAGTCCGTAGGATACTTCCTGTGGTTCACGAGTTCTCTCGGCGCGAATCGATATCAATTCAAGGTCGCTCCCCTCGATCCAGCCTTCGAGGCCGCCACGCCTCCTCAACAAGAAGCGTATCTCAATAGTGACCGCGTCAAATACACCCGCACCAGGGATTTCATCGCTGCCGATACAAATATCTTTGATGAAGGATTTGGCAAAAATCGCTTCAAACTAAAGAAAGTGGAAATTCGTAAGATGAAAAACGCAGCGACAAACTCCGAGGAAGACAAAGAATTTGCAACTATCGAGGATCTTGCGCCGAACAAAAAAGAAGAGTTTGAGATTCCTCGCTCGCCTCGTTCCAAAGAGCGTGCTGCTACGGTGCGTTATGATCGAACCGCAGTGCTATCGCTCGATGCCATCGGCGAAGAAGGCAAGGAATTTAAGGTTCAAGAAAACACCACTTTTGCTTTGCCTGAAGGCAAAGGAGAGAAAAAATATCTCCTCAAATCTGTTAGCTCCACCGCGATCGTTGTCGAATACAAAGACGCGCAAGGAAAAACCCAAACCCGCGAAATTAAGAAAAATTGACACTTTTTGTAAAATTCTCTTTCCAATTCTCATAAAATTAGCCAATAACAACTCCGACACACATGCAAAAAATACCAGCGCACAAAACTAGTCGCACTGCAGCAGCCTTGATGGCCGCAGCGGCCCTCATGCCCGTGATGACAGCTCACGCGGGCGAAGGCTCCTCCGGAACGTCAGGTCTCGCCCAGCGCGAAGCCATTCGCCGCCAAGAAGCCGTAGCGCAAGCCGACCAACTCCTCAACGAGGGTCGGACCGCATACGCAGCCAGCGAATACGAAAAAGCCGTTTCCAAATACAAAGCCGCTCTTGCCGTGCTTCCTCCAGCACCAGTGCTCGATGATCGCCGTGCTGTGCTCAAGCAGCATTTGGTAGATGGATCAGTAGCTCTCTCGGCAGAGTATCGCAAGGAAGGTAAATATACAGAAGCGCGTGCATTACTTGATAACGTGCTCTCTCCTGAGGTCGATCCTGGCAATGAGCTTGCCGCTCGTGAATTGGAGTATCTTAACGATCCCATCCGCACCAACCCTGCTCTGACCTTTGAGCACACTCAAAACGTAGACAACGTGCGACGCACTCTTTACATGGGCGAAGGTCATTACAATTTGGGTAAATTCGACGACGCCAAAAAAGAGTTTGAAAACGTTCTTCGCATCGACCCTTACAACAAAGCTGCTCGCCGTTGGTTGGAGCGTATCGCCGCTGCTAAGACTGATTACTATCGCTCGGCCTACGACCACACTCGTGCAGAACTGCTTATGGAAGTGGACCGTGCTTGGGAACTTGCCGTATCTCGCGATGCTCCAGAAGTCGACACTGAAAACGTCCTTGATCCTACGCTTACCTCAGGATCTGCTCTGATTGGCGAAAAACTTCGCACGATCATCATTCCCGTGATCGACTTTGAAGACACCTCGGTGGAAGAAGCAATCGACTTCCTGCGCTCACGTTCACGTGAACTCGACACCACCACGACCAATCCAGCGGAAAAAGGCATCAACTTCGTAATCCGTAAGCCACAAGCTGGTGCGGCTGCCGCTCCTGCTGCTGATGCAGCTGGTGGTCTCGATGCTGCTGCTGGCGGACTTGGTGCAGTTACTGACGTCGGTGCACTTCGCGTGAAGGAACTCCGCTTGACTAACGTGCCGATTGCTACAGCTCTGAAATACATCTGCGAAAGCACTCGTCTCAAGTATAAAACTGACGACTTCGCTGTAACTCTCGTGCCTGCTACCGATGACGGTGAAGACATCGTTTCCCGCACCTTCCAAGTGCCACCTGACTTCCTCGATGCTTTGGGCAATGGCGGTGCTGCAACGGAAGAAGCTGCTGACCCATTTGCTTCCACAGCCGAAACGGGCGGTGGCGGTGGGCTCAGACCACGTGGCAATGTGCAAGACCTGCTCAAAGCCAAAGGTGTTCAATTCCCAGAGAAAGCTTCGGCAAACTTTATTGGTGCGAACAGCACTTTGGTGGTGAACAACACTCCTTCCAACTTGGACTTGATCGAGCAAATCGTTAAGGCGATGGAGATCGACACACCGAAGCAGATCAAGATCATGACGAAATTCGTCGAGATCAGCCAAGAAAACAACGAAGAATTGGGCTTTGACTGGATTCTGACTCCGTTCAGTGTTGGTGGTGGCCTCTACCCTGGTGGTGGTACCATTGGCAGCGGTTCTCCGCGCACCAATACCGACTTCCTCAATCCTGTTGACTACACCACCATTCCTGGCATCCCTGCGAATCCTGGTCAAAACGTGAGCAACATTGTTACTGGTAGCAATCGTTCTGGTTCACATGCCATCACTCGTGATAGCATTGATTCCATCCTGAACAATCCAAACCGCACAGCTCAGAACACAGCTGTTGCTCCTGGTATCCTTAGCCTTACCGGTCTGTTCACAGACGGTCAGGTGCAGATGATCATGCGTGGTCTTTCCCAGAAAAAAGGTGCTGACATCATGACTGCTCCTAGCATCATGGCGAAGTCCAGCCAGAAAGCCACGATTGAAATCATTCGTGAATTTATCTACCCAACCGAATACGAGCCCCCCGAACTGCCAAACAGCGTTGGTGCTACCGGTGGTGGCGGCGGTATTGCCGGTCTCGGTGGTGGAAGCGCAGGTATCTTCCCTGTAACTCCTGCGACTCCTACCGCATTCGAACCACGTAACACAGGTGTAACTCTGGAAATCGAGCCAACTCTCGGCAACAACGACACGGTCATCGACCTGCGCTTTGCTCCTGAGATCGTCGAGTTCGAAGGTTTCATCAACTACGGCAGCCCAATCCAATCGCCATCTTCGGATGCTCTTGGTAACCCGACTACCGTGACGATCACGGAAAACCGGATTGAGATGCCAGTGTTCTCGGTTCGCCGTGTTTCTACCGCTCTTTCCATCTACGACGGTCACACTGTTGCTGTTGGTGGTCTGATGCGTGAGGACGTGCAAAACGTGGAAGATAAGGTGCCGATTCTCGGTGACATCCCATGGGTTGGACGTTTGTTCCAGACCAAGGCTGAAAACCGCATCAAGAGCAACTTGATCATCTTCGTGACAGCTCAAATCATTGATGCAACCGGTCGCGTGATGAAAGATGCCTCCGCTCCTATGGGTGGTGACGCACTTGCTGCTCCGGGCATGCTCGACGGTGGCCCAAGCTTGCTGCCTCCCGTAGGCATGCAATAATCTCGGTTGATTCCGATTCGACAACGGGCAGACGAAAGTCTGCCCGTTTTTCGTTGTGTAAGTGTTGGAGGCATATCGACAGTTTGCGTTGTCGTTTCGATGTTATGTGATAGCATTCCGCCATGACTCGCACGCTCTTGTTTCTTACTTCACTGGCTAGCCTGCACGCTGCCGAGCTCGAACTGCAAGCCAAGGAGTGGGCAAGCGAGTCTTTGCTAGGCAGTCCGGTTGGCATCGCAGTCGACTTCCAAGGTCGCGTTTATGTGACGCAGACCGTTCGCCGTAAGGAAAGTGAGTTAGACATTCGTTCACATATGGATTGGGTGATTAAAACCCTTTCTTTGGAGAGTGTGGCAGAGCGTCAGGCCTTTTATGAATCAGAAATGAGCGCGGCGAATCACGCCAAGAATGCAAGCTGGCTGAAGGATCGCAATGGCGATGGTATCTCGGACTTCCGCGATCTCGGTGTGCTGTCAGAAAAAATTCTACGGATTTCCGATACCAAAGATCAGGGTGTGGCAGATCTTTCTGAGGTTTTTGTGGATGGCCTGAATGACGAGATGGCGGGCGTTGCGGGTGGTGTGTATTTTCACGATGGACAAATCTATTTGGCCGCGATCCCGCGGGTATGGAAATTTTCTGAGGATCGAGTTATCGGCAAGGCTGATTTTTCCAAGGAAGTCATGCTCGAAGGATTTGGCGTGCACATCGCTTATTCTGGGCATGACATGCATGGGTTTACGATCGGTCCGGATGGCCGGCTTTATTGGAGCATTGGCGATAAGGGGCTGAATGTGAATACGCGTGAGGGGGCGGTGGAAAAGAAAGCACACGAAGGAGCGGTAATGCGCTGTGAATTGGATGGCAGCCATTTTGAGATTTTTGCTCATGGTCTGCGTAATCCTCAAGAAATTGCCTTTGATCAGTGGGGGAATTTGTTCTCGGTAGACAATGATGGCGACTTCAAGGGTGAACGCGAACGCTTCGTCTATATCACCGAGCAGAGTGATACGGGATGGCGCTGCAATTGGCAGTATCGCGGTGGTGGTTACAATCCGTGGATGGATGAAAAACTCGCGGTGCCTTATTGGAAAGGTCAGGCGGCCTATATCACTCCTCCGTTGTTGAATTATTCGGACGGACCTTGTGGTTTCGTTTACAATCCCGGCACTGCGCTCGGTGAAAGCCTGCGCGATACGTTTTTCCTCACCCAGTTTCCCGGGCGCAAACTAACGGCATTTCAAGTAGATCCAAATGGTGCGGGATTCTCGATGAAAAACGAGCGTCTCGTGCACAGTGGAACAATGATGACAGGGTTGGCTTGGGGACCTGATGGTGCCTTGTATGTAGCAGACTGGAATAGTGCCGTTTGGGAACCGCACAACAAAGGCAAAGTCTGGCAGATCGATGTGGCGGAAGCAAAACGTGATGCGACTCGCAAGCAGACGCAGGCGATATTGCGAGCAGGTTGGGACAAGCGATCGGTGAAGGAATGCGTTAGCTTGTTAGCACACGGTGATCAACGAGTGCGACTGGGGGCGCAGTTTTCGTTAGTGAAACAGAGTGCTATAAAGGAATTGTTAGAGGTTGCTCAATCCCACTCATCATTGCTCGCTCGTTGTCATGCGATCTGGGGCCTTGGTCAAATGGGCAGAAAAGACGCAAAGTTGTTGTTGCCGTTGATTCCGTTGCTCAAAGATGCAGAAAGTGAAGTGCGAGCTCAAGTGGCGAAAGTGTTAGGCGATGCCGCGGTAAGCTCTGCTGGGCCGAAATTGGCAGCAGCTTTGTCTGATGCCTCGATGCGGGTCAAGTATCATGCGGCCATAGCTTTGGGAAAAACAGGGGAGGCTTCGCAATTGCCCGCAGTGCTCACCCTTTTGGCATCTGTGGAAGATCGTGATGTGTTTCTTCGGCATGCAGGCATTACCGCATTGGCAGGAATCGGTAAAAAGGATCCAGCTCTGATCTCGGCGTTTCACCGTGATCATCGTGAGGCTGTGCGCCTCGCCGTAGTAGTTGCCCTTAGGCGTCTCGCTGCGCCTCAGGTATCGGCATTTCTCGCGGATGAAGCGCCACTCGTGCGGGCTGAATGTGCACGTGCCATTCACGACGATGATTCCATTGTTGACGCCTTGCCAGCTTTGGCAAAATCCTTGGAGGGATATTCAGGAAATGATCCGGTATTTTTGCGTCGCGCGATTTCTGTGAATTTGCGGATTGGTGGAGCCGAAGCAGCATCGCGCCTCGCCACCTACGCGATCAGTGCCGATGCTCCTGCCGCGATGCGCGAGGAAGCCTTGAAGAGCCTCTCGACCTGGCTTGCCCCCGAGCCGCTTGATCGGGTAGAAGGCCGCTACCGACCCGTGGCCAAGCGTCCTGCTGCCGAGCTCAAGGCCGCGCTCGATGCTAGTGCCACCGCTTTGCTGGGCGATTCCTCCGAGTCTGTGCGCAAAGCGGCCTGCGAGATGATCCGCCAAGCCGAGTATCGTTCCGCCAATGCGATGCTTCAAAAAATCGTCGCCAATGCTCAAGAGAAAAGTACCGTGCGCTGTGCCGCACTGCAGACGCTTGGCGCGCTCGGGGATGAAAAAATTTCCAAATCCACAACAGCAGCGTTGCATTCCGATGATGCGCCACTGCGTAGCGTGGCGTTGAATGTTATGGCTCGCTCCGGTAAAGCGAGCGATTCCGTCGTGCCCTTGTTGGAAAAAGTTCTCACCGCTGGAAAAATTGCTGAAGTTCAAGATGCCTATGCCTGCCTTGGCGTGATCAAGTCACCCGCGGCAGTTCGTCTGTTACAAGATCGACTCACATTGCTCCGTGAAGGAAAAATCGCGGCAGAAGTTCGGCTCGATTTGCTCAGTGCTGCTCAAGTGCAGGGTAATGCCGGATTGACCGCTGCGGTTAAGG
The DNA here is from genome assembly GCA_947460915.1 of Verrucomicrobiia bacterium. Lineage (GTDB taxonomy): Bacteria > Verrucomicrobiota > Verrucomicrobiia > Verrucomicrobiales > Akkermansiaceae > UBA956. Next base: position 1,964 of record CANHKJ010000088.1, on the reverse strand, counting down.
CCTATGAAGGCAGTAGCGATGCTCCAGCGATGGAAAAATTACGCGATACCCTCACGGGTGGATCAGCCGAACGTGGAAAAAAAATCGCAATCGAACACCTCGCGGCGCAATGCACGCGTTGTCATAAACTCGGCGGTGAAGGTGCTGAAGTGGGCCCCGATCTGAGTGGCATCGGCAAACGCATGAATCGAAAGCAGCTTCTTGAGGCATTAATTTTGCCCAATGCTACGCTCGCGAAAGGTTACGCATTAGTGGCAGTCACGCTCAAAGATGGAACATCGCTCAGTGGTTCACTCGAAAAAGAATCAGCCACAGATTTGATCCTACGCATGGCTGATGGTAGCGTCAAAACTATTTCCCTAGCGAATGTGGCAGAGCGCACAAGCCCTGCTTCCATGATGCCACCGATGGATGCAATGCTCGGGAAAAAAGAAATTCGTGATGTGATCGAGTATCTCACCACCTTGCGTTGATCGAGTCGAAAAAAATCGGATCAAAGAAACACAAAAATTTGCTTGCGAGATTGTCGTTGTCGCACTACAACTGCCTCCCCGCCTGCGAGGCGGCGCAACAAAGGCCGGTTTAGCTCAGTGGTAGAGCAGTTCATTTGTAATGATCAGGTCGTCGGTTCAAATCCGACAACCGGCTCCATGTTTTCCTGTTCTTCAAGACGGGCCTGTAGCTCAGCGGTTAGAGCAGGGGACTCATAATCCCTTGGTCCAGGGTTCAAATCCCTGCGGGCCCACCATTCGGGGCTCAGGTGCATTTCTTGATGAAGCTGAATGATTTTTGCTCTACTACAATCGAAAAAATCATTTTGTGTGATTGACAATGAGGCAGATATTCGATAGCACTCAAACGTAATTCAGCACGTTGTAAGATTTCAGTTGGCGTGTCTAAATTGCCGTAGTTGCCGAGAAATGATGATCTTTTCATCAATGATTTGAACAAATTTCCGCGTTTCCACGTTAAACCAGTGTTGAATTCCATTATCTTATGAAAAAATTACTTATATCCTTGCTGTCGTTCTCTTTTTTCGGTGCTGCCGCTACCGCTCGAGCAGAAGAGTCGCCTGGCGATCACAAGCTCTCTGACTGGAGTTTTGGCAAAGTGCTTTTCGGGGAAAAGTTTAGCAAAAAAGATCTCAAGGGCAAAGTGGTGCTCATCGAGAACTGGGGCGTACGCTGCCCCCCGTGCATCGGTGCCATGCCGCACCTTGCCGAGTTCGATAAAGATTTTCGCGAAGATGGTCTCGTGGTGATTGGCGCAGAGTGCCAAGGTCACGGCAAAAGTGACATCGAGCCGATCTTGAAAAAAGCCAAGGTCGAATTCGCGATCACCGAGGGTGCTGAGGGACCCATTGAATTTTCGTCCATTCCCCGTTGCCATCTTTTTGACCGCGAAGGCCAAATCATTTATGATGGCTTTCCCGATCATGACAAGCTCAAGAGCTTGATTCGTAAAGCACTGAAAGAAGGCGCCGCGGAAGAAGAAGTCGAAAAAGACTCCAATGCTCCTTTGATTGCTTCCAAGTCATGGACGAACAGCGAGGGTGTCGCCATTACCGCTGCTGTGAAATCGGTGGACGACAAAAATGTTGTTTTCATTATGCCTAACAAAAAGGAAGTGACCTATCCACTTGAAAAACTTTCTGAAACCTCTCGTGAAGAAATTGAAGAGGCTGCCAGTGGCGACGAGGAAGAAGATGCTGATGAGGATGTCTGAAGCTCCAAGTAGCTATTGCATAAATCGCTAACTCATCTATGCGCCCCCGATTATGTGGGGCGCATTTTTTTGTCGCGAGTCTGTGGAGTTATGAACCCGAAAACCGAAGTTAGAAAAAGCATCGTTTGGCTACAGGTCATATGGTAGAAGGGTTGTGTCGAATAACCGCACACCAATTTCCTTCACCAAACGATGCGCACATTTTGTAATCCTGTTTTTCCCGCACGGCAAGTCAATCT
>CANHKJ010000087.1 GCA_947460915.1 Verrucomicrobiia bacterium | reverse complement strand
AGCTGCTGCCACCACGACAGAGGCTGTAAAAGCAGCCGCTACTGAGACTGCCGTAGCTGTTGAGGCTGGCGCCGCAGAAGCAGCAGCTGCTGCCGAAGCGAAAGCGAAAGAAGCTGCGGCTGCCGCTGGCGCTGCTGCGCAAAACGCTGCTGCTGGCGCTGCCGATGCGGCCGCTGGAGCTGTAGATAAAGCAGCCGGTGCCGTGCAAGAAGCCGTAACTCCTCCAGCAGGTCAATGAGACTGGCCTCCGTGCAGACTGGGTTGTAGCTTCACGCATGTCCCTATTTTAGCACTCCATTTTCAGCCGCATTCATCTACATATGAATGCGGCTTTCTTATTTTTACTTACTTATTTTTGCTTTCGCTTTTTTCCATTTGCTGCCTCACACTTTGCTCCTCGCCATGTACCTGCAATTCTCCGCCAAAGCCAACGCACTCCGCGCGACTAAAGGCCATCGCCGCATCAGCGCCTTGACCGCCTATGATTATCCTAGTGCACGACTGCTCGACGAGGCTGGAATTGACCTGCTTCTCGTCGGCGACTCGCTTGGCATGGTCGTGCTTGGATTTCCAGATACCACCCATGTCACACTTGAGCATATGTTACACCATACTGCTGCCGTTGCTCGCGCCAAACCACGAGCCTTGGTGCTGGGCGATATGCCCATTCACACCTATGAAAGCCCAATTCAAGCTCTCGCTACTGCAAAAGCACTCATGCATGCGGGAGCTGATGCCGTCAAGCTCGAAGGAGGAGTCGAGCACGCAGAAACCGTGCGCACCATCACTGCTGCAGGCATACCTGTGATCGGCCACATTGGTATGCTCCCGCAGCATGTCATCGAAGAAGGCGGCTATCATAAAAAAGGCAAAACACCAGCCGCTCTCCAGCAGTTGCTCATCGATGCCCAAGCACTCACTGAGGCTGGTGTCTGCGCGATGGTGATGGAATCGATCATCCCGAGTAGTGCCACGGCAATCACAAAATCTGTTCCCGTTCCGACCATCGGCATCGGCTGTGGCGAAACAACTTGCGACGGTGAAGTTGCCGTCATTACAGACCTTCTCGGCTCCTTCCCATGGTTCGTGCCCCCATTCGCCAAACCAGAAGCACAGCTCGCCCCACAAATCATCGCCGCTGCCCGCGCTTATCATCAACGCGTGATCACTGCGAAAATTTAAGCACTGCTAACGTCTGGCCACTCATTTTCTCGTAGCGAAATCCTCACCATGAAGCCATTTTTTCACCATCGCGTCATTCGCTGTTAGATTGCCCAGCACGCGGTAGTTTGATCGTTCTAGCACATGCGCTTCTTCGGGGTTTTCTTCAACCACGCACCACGGGCGCGAACCCGAAGAATGGATGAAGGTGTAGGATTGATCCTTTACCACCAAAAATCCCACGTGTGTATCCAGTCCGACAATGTAAATCCCCGTCTCACTGCGCTCCGTCTCGAGCCGGAACGTTTTATATGGTATGCCCCTGCGCAAACGCAGTGCATCCTGCGTCAAAAAACTCAGTAGGATGTTTTGCGATGCCTGTTGCGCAAGCTCCGCGCGCTTGACGCGGAATCCCGCACCTTCCATCACTGTTGATACAAAGTATCCGCATGCGATTTTTCCCTCGCCCGGCGTTTTTGCAGTCCCGTTGAAATCCCACGGAGTGCCTAGCCAACAACGCATCAACTCCGGTAGCGAGTGCTCTAACAAACTCCTCGCTTCATTCAATACACGCGATTTTTCCGCAGCCTTCGTCGCGGCAAGATACTCCCTCGCATAATGCATCCGCCACCGCTCCATGTCCTTACGCAAAAGATCCCAGCGCTCGCTGTTTGGCACCACGGCCGCTTGATCAGATGATTGAGGACCGTAGCGGTTCAATAAAAAAGCCCACTCACCACGCCGCAAGTATCCATAAATGCCTGAGCCCATCAAAAAAAGCGCAAGCATACTCCAAAGAGCCCGACGCCATGTCAAAAACCGCGTCCAAGTGTGCTCCGGCACGATACTTTTCGGTTTCTGCTTTGTCGGCTGTGGTTTTTTTGCCAAAATCGTAAATGGCTACGCTCACACGAGCTGATACTCACCGTCTTCGTCGATGCCGATCCAACCGATGTGATCAAATGCACGATAAATCGCTGGCAACACATCTTCTGAGTCATCTTCGCAATGCTCAATCGTTGCCGAACTGGTAAGACCGTGAGTCACCTCGATGCTGATCACTGTCTCACATCCATCCAGTCGAATCCAGTCACCCCAATTCTTGTGATCATGCTTTACTTCAAGCTTTTGCGCGCGAAGAGCCGCAATCACACTCCGCAATGTATTAGGGTTGGAAGAATCAGGTACAGAAACAGTAATATCCATCTCCGCCACTGTAAAAGAAAACCTACTCACCCGCCAAGCATACAATCAAAAAAATTACGAAAGGCCTGCATCCACTGTAATCGCTCGTTCTTGCTTGCGCAAATGATGCAATAATCGCGGTGCTAAGGTCACACAAGCAATGAACAAGCCCGTCGCTAATCCCCACCAGACACCTCGTGCCGCCATCGGGCCATGCCAACTCAGCCCCGCCGCTACCGGCAAGCCCACGAGCCAATAGGCCACGAAACCCATGAAGGCCGGCACTCTAGTGTCATGCAATCCTCGCAACATCGATGATGACGCCACTTGTAGGCTATCGAACATCTGAAAAACGCCAACGATGCTCAGCAGTCCCGCCGTTGCATGGATCACTGCGAGATCTGTCGTAAACTGCCGAGCCCAAAACACCCCGCCCACCAAAAACAACAAGGCATTCAGCGCCCCAAAGCCACCCGCCAATAGCCAGCCGGAATAGACTACCCCTCGCAATCGTGCCGTTTCACCTGATCCCGCCACGGCACCAGCTCGCACCGTCAACGCCATCGATAAACCTAACGGAACCATGAATGCCGTTCCAGCGCAAGTAATCGCGATCTGATGTGCTGCCATCGCTACCTCACCGAACCGACCCATCATCAAGCCTGCTGCGGAGAATGCCGCTACCTCACACAACATCTGAAAACTCGCTGGCACGCCAATGCGAGCATGAGCTAGTAATTCGGCACGCGTCGGCTTGCGGAACCAAGTAAATGGCACCCAATCCTGCAATGCGCGATCTTTTTCCAACCACAGCAGCATGGCCAAAAACATCAACACTCGCGCGACCAAAGTCGCCCACGCCGCACCCATCATTCCCATTTCTGGCGCACCCCATTTGCCATAAATGAGAACCCAATTCAGCCACACATTGAATCCCACCCCAGCCAAGAAAATCCAAAAAGGTGGCCACGGCCGATCTAAAGCATCGGCATGATTTTTCAACGCAATCGATGCCAAGCCTGGCACGATCGAGCACATCAAGACCAGCAAATAGGGCCGCGACAATTCCACAACTGCCGCAGGCTGTCCGAGCAGATCAAGGAAAGGCAACAAGCCGAGACCGATCATCAAAAAGCACGTCGAAATCCCTAACGCAATGTATAGACCATTGCGACAACTTCCACGCGCTTGCTGGCAATCACATGCACCACGGGCATTGGACGTTAGTACCGAGACGCATGTCAACACACCGATACCAAAGACAAACGGAATCCAAAAAATCGAATTCACAAAAGTCAATGAAGCCAACTCCGTGACACCCAATTTACCGACCATCACCGAGTCGGCTACCCCAAGGAGCATTTGGCTGACCTGCCCGATGATCAAGGGCAGCGCGAGGCGCAAAGTCAGTTTGGATTCATGCAATAGGGACATAAAATGGTCCGCAGCATAGTCGCAGCAGCGCTGCCTTGTCAAACATTCCCTTCTGGCTGAATCGTCCCATTTTCTCCGACACACTTTTGGCACCAGCATTGACCATGTCATCATTCTTTCTTTCCGAATGAAAAATCACCGCCAATCTTCCGTATGAAAACCTTTCCTATGAACCCCAAGAAATCCATCGCCCTGTGTCTTGTCAGTTGTGCCACCCTGCAAGCAGTGCCACCCGCTCTAGATTTCACGCCACAGAAACAAGTGCCTTACCTTTCGCCCGAGGAGTTTCTCAAAACCGTCGAACTGCCCGAGGGTTACTCGCTCGAACTCGTGCTCAGCGAACCGCAAATCAAAGAACCCGTCGCCATCGCCTTCGATCCTAACGGCGCGATGTATGTGGCCGAAATGAGCACCTATATGCAGGACATCGATGGCACCGATGAAATCACGCCGCGTAGTGTTGTCAGCAAGCACGTCAGCAGCAAGGGCGATGGCAATTATGACAAACATTCCGTTTACCTCGACAATGTTTTATTGCCGCGCATGATTCAACCGCTCGACGATCGTATTCTGTTAGGTATCACCAACACGCTTGATCTTACCATCCATCGCGATGCCAATAACGATGGCAAAGCCGATGAAAGCAAACTTTGGTTCAAAGGTGGCCCACGCGGTGGCAACATGGAGCACCAACCCAGCGGGCTCGTTTGGGGCTTGGACAACTGGATTTACACCACTTACAATTCCTTTCGCCTGCGCTGGAATGGAGAAAATGGTGATCCACTCGAAGAACCTACGCCCGGCAATGGCGGCCAATGGGGACTTGCTCAAGACAATTACGGCAAAATGTGGTGGAGCAATGCCGGTGGTGAAAAAGGTTTGTGGAATTTCCAAACTCCGATCATCTATGGTGCCATCAACGTTCCCTCCGGAAAAGAAAAAGACTTCGATGTTACCTGGCCGCTCGTCGGTGCGCGCGACTTCCAAGGGGGACCGGCGAAGTCGCGTCCCGATGGCACACTCAATCACTTCACAGGTTGCGCCGGACAAACCGTCTTCCGTGGCGACCGATTGCCTGCCGAGCTCATCGGCAATGTGTTTCTCCCAGAGCCTGTCGGACGATTGATCCGCCGTTCGGTTGTCAGTGATGTCGATGGCATCACCCAACTCAGCAATCCCCATCCGCAATCGGAATTCATTCGCTCCACCGATCTCTGCTTCCGCCCGCTTAACATGACCACTGGCCCCGATGGTTGTCTCTACATCGTCGATATGTATCGTGGCATCATCCAAGAAGGCAACTGGGTGCGCGAGGGCTCCTACCTGCGCAAAGTGGTTGAGCAATACGGATTTCAAAACAACGTCGGTCGCGGCCGCGTCTGGCGCTTAGTGCACAAGGACTTCAAACCTGGTCCACAACCCAAAATGTTAGAAGAAACACCAGTGCAACTGGTCAAGCACCTTGAGCATCCCAACGGCTGGTGGCGCGATACTGCACAGCGTTTGTTGATCATCAAAAATGACAAAAGCATCGTGCCCGCTCTCGTCAGCATGTTCCAATCGAATAAAAATCAACTCGCGCGCATTCACGCTCTGTGGACACTCGAAGGCATGGGCGCTCTCACCGCAGATCTCGCACGCAAGGGAATGAAAGATGCCGACCCACAAATCCGCGTGCAGTCAATCCGCGCTGCCGAGACCTTGCTCAAAGCTGGCGACAAAACTTTCATCGCCGACATGCAAGCAGCCTCTGCCGATGAAAACGTCCACGTCAAATTGCAAAGCGTGCTCACCAGCAAGCTGCACAAATTTCCGCAATGGAAAGAAAATGCCACGCAGGTGATCATGCATTCGACATCGAAAGGCCTCAAGGAAATTGGCTCCGCGCTGCTCGCTACTGGCCCTACCATTTCGCAAAATTTCACTCCCCAGCAACGCAAGCAATTGGGTGACGGCATGAAATACTACCAAGAAGTCTGTTTCGCTTGCCACGGTCCCGATGGGCAAGGCACTCCCATTCCCGGCAGCAAAGGACTCACCTTGGCCCCACCGCTGGCAGGCTCGAAAACTGTGCGCCAAGGTGATGCCATGCTGCGCGTATTGCTCAATGGTCTTGAAGGTCCTATCGAAGGGAAAACCTATGAATCGCAAATGATTCCGCAAAACACCAATAGCGACCAATGGCTCGCCGATATCACCAGCTACGTGCGCAATGCCTTTGGCAACTGCGGCGAAATTGTTGATGCCAAACAAGTAAAAGCCCTGCGCAAAGAAATTGGCAGCCGCACCAAACCGTGGACCATCGAAGAGCTTCGTGCCATGTCCCCTCAGCCTATCGCTGAGCGCAAATCCTGGAAATTAACCAGCAGTCACAATCCCGAAAAATTGGCGCTCATGATCGACAACGACCCCGCCACGCGCTGGGATACCAAGATCCAACAAGCGCCCGGCATGTGGTTGCAAATCGATCTCCCTGCGCCAACCGCGATAGTCGGGATCGAACTCGAATGCGCAGCATCCGCGAACGACTCACCTGCGCAGTTTGAAGCACAATCCAGCGACGATGGCAAAACTTGGAAAACCATCGCCAAAGGCCAAGGCACGCCTGGTTTTACCAGCATCAACCTCCCCACTGTCAAAAGCCAACATTTACGCATCCTCCAAAAAGCCACCAAGCCCGGCAAATACTGGAGCATTCACGAACTCAACTTGCTGGCTCCTGTGAAGAAGTAATTCATGCAAAAAAATCTGCGCGGATGAACCCTAAACAAACGTGTTTACTTGCGGGCAAATCTTCTTAGATTTCTAAACCCAATGAATCAATTGCTGCACAGGATAACGAACAGTGATTCGATTGTGCAAGCTCTCGAAGAGCGGACTGAAGTCCGCGCTCCTTCAAAGCTTATTGTGGGGCTGTTTCGGGCTCGACGAATTCATCGACGGCGCGGAAGTCCACGGCTTTGCTCTGTGGGTTTACGAAGAAGAAAACATACGAGCGAATTTGTTTTTCGACGGGCCAGCGGCTGCTGCTCAGTGGGCGATCGCCGCCAGCTTCGCGTACTCCGAAGCCGACTTCGTAGTAACCTTCCGCTTTCGCTCCGGCAGGTCGTAGGGCTTTGCCTTGGCCGGGTGGTAAAATGAAGGTGGCTTTGCCGACGAAGCCGAGCACGGTTTTGTTGCTGTGATTGTAAAAATACACATCGCCCGGGCGGAAGGAGGGATCTTTTGCAGGAATCACCGTGTTGATGTAGCCACCTTTCGGGTTGGGCAAGAGGAGAATCACGAAGTCGTTGCCATTTTCGGGCAGGATGATTTTGCTGAGTTCGAGATTTTTCTCAACGGTGTTTAAGGTGAGGGCGCGGGCAGCGACCTTGACCGGTGCCGAGAGGTTATTCGTGGGCAGGGCAAAGGGCGCGCTTTTGGTTTCTGCGGTGATCAGGTTGACTTGACCGATGACGGCTGGTGCTCGCTCGGCTACGAATCGCAGCGAGATGTTTCCTTTTTCCTGGGCCGCAAGGGACAAGGTGCCAAGGCAAAACAAGGTAAGTAAATAACGAAGCATGAGGTTGAGTCGATTTTTTGTTAGATTTCATCAGCCTGCAACCAGCGCAAGGAGACCAGTTGGCAGCGGCGACCGAAGGCCTTGTTGGTGGTTGTCAAGGGGGCCAGCGTGCTGGCGTTGGTGATGACAACATCAGCGGCATTTGTCGAATCAATATAATCGGCACTGCGCTCGACGACGGCTTCGCACCAGGCGCGGGCGAGGACTTTTCCTGCGGCATCGACGGACTCACCATAGGCACGGATGATGAAGCTATCAGAGCGAGTGGTAAGAATGGGGGCGATGGGCGTAAGAATGTCAGCCTGCTTGACGATGCCGGGAATGCCGTAGGAGATGGGGGCTTCCTCTGCCTCGGGAAAGGGGAAAACATTGGAGGCAATTGATTTGCGGTTGTTGTAGGTTCCATTGACTCCGAGTTGGGGGTCATCGAGAGCACTTTGGATGGCGCCGCTACGAGCGAGCTTTTTGTCGCTGCCAGGGCGACGGTTGACGAAGTCGGCTAAGCTGAGAAATGGTCCGCGTTTGCGCACTTCGCGCACGATGCCTTGAGCGAGTCGGCTGATTTCATCATCATTGAGGCGGCGTTGGCCAATCCATTGGATCGGGCTGCGTGAGTTAACACCGGTGCCAGTTTCGGTCGCGGCATTGACGGGCGCGATGAGTCCCGGTATGGGTGTTGTGCCTGACTCGACAGCTGTGACGGACTCGCGGCCATTAGCATCGCGGGTCACGACAGTGCGTTCGCGCAATGCTCCGAGCTGGGCTTTCCAGGCCTCGACGGAGGTGGAGTTCACATTGAACATGCCATCGACGCGCATGTAGGCGGCGATGCTGTTGATGCCGATGGTGGTAGGTGTGGGTCTTGCATTGCTACCGGAGATGAAGCGTCCGGCAAGAGTGGTGGGATCGGCGATGTTAGGAGCGGGCATGTAGCGGACACAGGGCAGTGATGAAGTTTCTTTGAGGAATTCTTCACACATGGTTTTCATGCCTTTTTTCTCGCTGTTGCCGAAGTTGTTGTTGGTGCTGTAATTGGCAAGGCCGGAGAGGAACCAGGTGTCCCAGAGCTCGCGATTGGCGAGATAGGAGTGATCGGCGATGGGGCGGCCCTCTGAGAGAGAGCCACTAATGGCCGCGGGCGCGAGGATCGGTGGGGCAAGCGAATTGCCAATGGCATGGCTGATTTGCGGCAGCAAACAATCGCGCGCATTGATCGTGGCGTAGCTGGGGGTGGGGCTGAGCTGGATGAAGCCATTGGCCATGGAATGCTGAAATGCGGCAAGGGAGACAATGGGCTCGCGGGGGATGGAGTGGGTGCAGACAAAGTTAGAGCCGTCTGCCGCAGTCATACCGCCACCGAAGTAACCTTGCCCGTTGGTACTGGCCTCAATGCTACGATTTTTCCAGCTGGACAGTGGCTCGACTTGGATTTCAAAGGGTAAGGTTTGACGCTCGCGAGCGGAAAGATCATAGAAGTCGTTTTGGAATGATTTCGGGTTGAAGCGGCTTAGGGCGCTGCTGCCCAATGTGCTGCTATTTTCGGTTTTTGCATTGAAGGCAAAAATCATGATGGGAGACTTGGTGCCGATGAGTTGAGCGCCACTGAGGGTGCGTCCAGAGATGACGGGAAAAACAGTGGGGAAGTTATTAGCATAAAGGCGGTTGCCTTTTTTCTCATCGCCTGCGGGGGCTTCCGTGTCGGCACGGGTGCGTCCTATGGTTAAGCGCTTGCGTCCGAAATCATAGTCGATCGCCATGTTTCCATATCCCAGGCTGCCACCACTGCCGGTTCGGTCAAAGCCAGTGTAGATCTCGTGGTGAGTCATGGAGAAATGGCGTGTGTGTTCATCTACGCCTGTGAGCGAGTTACCCGTGCCGTTGCGTTTTCCAGCAGTTAAGTTGTTGGGCCGGCACTCGAAGGTAATCGTGGATTGTGGCGTTACGACAAGTGTGGAGCCAGCAGCACCGTCGGCAGTCCGTAGAGGGGTGCGGATGCCACCGCCGAAGTTGAAGCCGACTTTTGCGTCGATGTCACGTGCAGTTCTCGCGACTGTGCCGTTAGTTTGCGAAAACTTGAGAACCTCACCCGGCTTCATAACAATTTGGGAGCCAGTATTGCCGATGCGTAGCGTGAAGTAGTTGCGGTCGCCACCACTTTCAACAGATGCCACCATGGGATAGCGAACGTTATTGACCCAAAAGTCATAAGGCACTTGCCAGTATTTCACCGACATAAATGAGCTGTTGGGAATGACCAGTGGCACATCGTAGGGATTCCACAAGGTGATAACGGGGTCGCAGACGAGGTGCAGGACGGTGGACTGCGCACCATTGACGGTGGCGGGGAATGCCTGAAGTGAGAAGATCATCTGGAAGCTGATGATGGTTGGTTGTTTGTAGTAAAACCATTGGTCTGAGCCCTCGCTGGGGCCAGGAGCGCGGAGGTGTGCTGTACCGCTGGACAATGAGCCACCTGAGGTGAAGCTGCCGCTGCCACTTCGGGTAAGTTTTTCGCTCAGGGCATAGTAGGAGCCCAGTTCACCTAGGTTGATGCCGTAGCTCTCGGTGCCCGTGCCTTTTCCGGCGACGGCGGTGCCACTGCTATTGACGGAGTAAAGCGGGGAGGTGACAAAGTTCGCGGGAGTGCTGGCGGAGGCGTTGACGAGTTGGAGTTGTTGCGAAAGGTCTTTGCGAAAACCGCCGGCTCGAACGTTGGTGAGGAGTCCGCTGGAGGAGGGGGTTATGTCGTGGAAGAGTTGGCGTGATTGATCAGGGTTTTTGCTGATGAGGTCGCTCTGGTTCCAGGAGATGAGCTTGGGTATGGACTCGTCACCATTTCGTAATGCTTCAAAGGGCGTGGCTCCGCCTTCGGTCGCTGCCAATTGCACAGCGGAGCGGGGAGAGGCTTGGGACTTTTGCCGCGTGGCGCCGAGGGTGCTGCTTTCGGTGAATTTGGGGCTCACCAATGTGGCTTTCACGCTTTGGTCGCCTACCCACCAAGCGAGTCGTGCGTTTTTACCATTACTCTGACGTAAAGTGGTGACGGGAGCATAGACAAAGTCTTTGGGATCATCGCCCACGGTGCCATTTCCGATGAGTTCAATGCGCTGGTTTTCAGGGAGCGCATTGCTTGCGTAGTTGAGGTCATCGAGATCATCGGAGATACCGGACGTCATCCAGCCTAGGAAATTCGGGGCGGGGCGATTGGTCTCGGTGGAGAGCCATGAACGGTAAACGCCCATCCAGTTTTTCTGGCCGGTGGCCGCAGAGCTCTGTTCGCCGCTGGCTCCAGCAGACAGTTGATCAGCCTCGGCGGTGATGCGCTGATCGGGGCCGAGGTT
>CANHKJ010000086.1 GCA_947460915.1 Verrucomicrobiia bacterium | reverse complement strand
GAACAACGCGCCATTCATCGAGACCACGAGGCTGTAAAGGCCGCTGGCAGCGATCGCCTTGTCGGTGTAAAAGGTGGTGCCACTGCGGTTTTGGTCGAGCCGCATGTTGAGTTCATAGTTCTGATCGATCCGGTTGGAGGTGATGGGCGTGCGCCCGACCTCGATGCCGCCTTTCAGCAAAATCACCTCCGCGCCCTCGGCAGTAACCGTCTGCCCGACTTGATCGCGTACCACGCCGAAGAGCGTGTAATAGGGAGCAGGCGGGAAGGCCTGCGACGATGAAGCGAGCAGCAACAGCAGAAGCAGGGGTTTGAAGAATGATTTCATTGAGCGTGGTGGTGAAGTAGAGTGCTGATGTGAGAACTGAATGAACTATGACAACTTTTGTGTGTAGTGCATCAGGGTTTCTCCCTGAAAGAGACTAAGGGTTAACCCTTGGTGCGTGCAAGTGAGTGTTTTTGCTGTAGGAAATCATGATCAATTCTGTGTTTTAGCGCAGCGCCAGCCGACCATTGGCAACACCCTCGTTGTTTGTCAACTTTATTACCCCTATTGTTCAACTATCGGTCGCAAGAAGATCGAAAATACCCAAAACTTGTGTCTAAAAGGTCTGAAATTTCATACATAAAAGCGTAAAATGGCAGACATTTTGACAAAAACAGCTCCATCGGAGGTGCGAAAACGCAAAGCTAGACATACTACCATAGTGAGTAAAGACGTTCACGCGAGAATCACAAAATCTTTGTGCACGATCATTTCAACAAAAATTGATCCAACTTGATGCACGGTAGTTTTTACAATGAGGAACCGCCCACAAAGCTTGCCGACAATGTGCTTATCCATAAAAAGTAAAAATCGATCGAGTGAACGATTTGGCGTAGAGCCGATTTGTGGTAAGATTAGCGGCGACTCTGGGTCATCATAAATTCATTGCCCTCAGGATCGACACACATTGCAAGGTGCAACGGATCTTCTGGTGTGTCGTTCGGCTCAGATGTGAGACTGCCGCCACATTCGATTAAGCGGGTGATGCCCTCGCGCAGATCATCGAGCTGAAATGATAATCCAGTCCATGTCCTTTTGCCCTCGCCGCCGCCATGAATTCCGAGTGTTGCCCCAGCGATGACAATTTCGCTCCAAACCTCACCTTCGAAAGATACAACGCCACCAAATAGCTCGCCGTAGAATTTAAGACAACGCTGCCAATCTGCGGCCCACAGCACATACTTTACTTTGATTACCTGCATGGCTTGATGATTCACCAGAATGGTAGAGTTTGCAATCTTTGTGGGATAAAAAAGTGCGATTTTCTTACAGGTAAGACCTGCCATCGAATTCTGCTGCTCCCACCTTCATGAAAAAGTGACTTTTTCATGGGGATAAGGGTTTATCATTGTCCGTCGATGCTTCTACCTTCGATCGGACACTCATTCTGATCACACGGCGGGTTCATAGTCTTTACGGTGATTGGATCGATATTCCGTGGTGCTGCACTCAATCCACGGAGCGCAGATTTTTTCTTGGGATTCCTAATCATTCAATTGTGGCACGCTAAGTGCTATGAAAAATATGAGCTGCTGAGGCGGTTCGCTCATCCATGAATCGAAATATGCCAGAAATACGACAAGTACTAGCGTTTGTTGCGATTGTTGAAACGGGAAGTTTCACGCTCGCGGCCAAAAGGCTGAATTTGACGCAGTCGGCGATCAGTCATTCCCTTCGTTCGTTGGAGGACTCATTGAGCGTTCGATTGCTGGATCGCAAGGGGAAAAGCCACAGTTTGACGCGTTCAGGAGAGGTTTTTCTCAAGCATTCACGCGCAGTATTATCCGAGTTGGACTTAGCTGTCCGCAATATGGATGCTTTACAACAGCGTGCTGGCTAAAGCTTATTTTTCTCAAAATTGTGTTTAAACGCCCGATTGCAATGTTGATTGCAACGGGCGTTTTTTTAGGGGCAGGTAAAGTATCCGCGGACGACGACAAAAAATGCGCAGCATTTTCGAAAAAAAGATTTGTTTCTGAACTTGTTATTTTTCCGCTTCCGCATAACCTATCCGCGAGTCCGCACTGTCTCACATCTTTTTTCTCATGAATGCTTCGATACGACCTCTCTGCGCAATTTGGAATTCCTCAATTGGAAAAAAATACTTAGTGGCACTTACCGGTTTGGTTTTGGTGTTATTCTTGGCTGGGCATCTAACAGGAAATTTGCTCGTTTTTGTAGGACAGGAGGATTTTGATGAGTATGCAAAATTTTTGCACACAATGCTTCACGGTGCAGGCGTGTGGATTGCTCGTATTACCTTGCTCGCTTGTCTTGTGATTCACGTGGTCGCAACCATCGCGCTGACACGTCAAAACGCAGCAGCATCTCCCAAGTATCAACACGAGAAAACGATTCAGGCCACTCGTTCTTCGCGCATCATGATTATCAGCGGGCTGACGATTCTTGCTTTCGTGGTCTATCACTTGCTGCATTTCACTGTCCGCGTTGATTCTAATCTCGCTGAGCTTGCGAAAGAAAGTCCTTACCAAATGGTCATCGCCGGTTTCTCCAGTGGCATCGTTGTTTTGTTTTACGTGATCGCGATTTCTTTACTCTGCTCCCACCTCTCTCACGGTGTGCAGTCGATCTTCCAAACTCTCGGCCTTCGCTCGAAAAAATCCGCGCCGTTGATTTCCTTTATCAGCAAAGCCTACGCGCTAATTATCTGGCTCGGCTTCCTCTCCATTCCCGTTGCGATTTATTTCTTCAAATTCGGACGCTAACCTTTTTACCCACGCAGATCTTATGTCCATTGTCCTCGATAGCAAAATTCCTTCCGGTCCACTCGATCAAAAATGGTCGAAGCATAAGATGGATTCGAAACTCATCAATCCAGCAAACAAGCGAAAATTTACCATTCTCGTTGTTGGTTCCGGTCTTGCTGGTGGTGCCGCCGCTGCAACACTTGCCGAGCTGGGTTACAAAGTGAAATGCTTTTGCTACCAGGATAGCCCTCGACGTGCTCACTCGATCGCCGCTCAGGGCGGTATCAATGCTGCGAAAAACTACCAGAACGATGGTGACTCGGTGCGCCGTCTGTTTTATGATACGATCAAAGGCGGTGACTTCCGCAGTCGTGAGGCCAACGTGCATCGTCTCGCCGAAGTTTCTACCAACATCATTGACCAATGCGTGGCGCAAGGAGTTCCTTTCGCCCGTGAATATGGTGGCCTGCTCGACAACCGTTCTTTCGGCGGCGCTCAGGTATCGCGCACCTTTTACGCTCGTGGCCAAACCGGACAACAATTGCTGATCGGCTGCTACCAAGCGCTGGAAAAAGAAGTGCACAAAGGTGGTGTGCAAATGTTCCCTCGTACAGAAATGCTCGATGTGGTCCTTGTCGATGGACATGCCAAGGGCATTGTTGTCCGTGACATGGTGACTGGAAAAATTTCTTCTCACTCAGGTGATGCTGTGATCATGGCAACTGGTGGCTACGGCAACGTCTTCTTCCTTTCCACCAACGCGATGGGATGCAACGTGACGGCTGCATGGCGTGCAGCTCGTCGTGGCGCTCTGTTTGCCAATCCTTGCTACACGCAAATTCATCCGACTTGCATTCCGGTGTCGGGCGATTATCAATCGAAGCTGACCTTGATGTCCGAGTCGCTTCGTAACGATGGTCGCATCTGGGTGCCAAAATCCAAAGAAATCGCAGAAAAGCTGCGCAACAAGCAAATACTGCCTGATTCCGTGAAGGACGAAGACCGCGATTATTTCCTTGAGCGCAAGTATCCATCATTTGGCAATCTTTCACCACGGGATATTTCCTCGCGCGCCGCCAAAGAATGCTGCGACGATGGGCGTGGCGTGGCTCCTACAGGACTTGGCGTTTATCTCGACTTCCGAGATGCCATCAACCGTCTTGGTGAGCCTGCGATTCGTGCGCGTTACGGCAACTTGTTCCAGATGTATGATAAGATCGCTGGCGAGGACCCTTACAAGCAGCCAATGATGATTTATCCTGCCGTCCACTACACCATGGGTGGCTTATGGGTGGACTACAACTTGATGTCAAACGTTCCTGGACTGCATGTCTTGGGCGAAGCCAATTTCTCGGATCACGGAGCGAACCGACTTGGTGCCTCCGCGCTGATGCAAGGGCTAGCAGATGGCTATTTCGTCATTCCCACGACCATCGCTAACTACCTCGCTACACAAACTCCAGGCAAGTGCAGTGTCAATGATGACGCCTTCAAGCAAGCCGAAGCCGAAACCACAGCTCGAGTCAACAAGCTAGTCGGCATCAAGGGCAAACGCACGGTAGACTCTTTCCATCGCGAGCTCGGCTTGATGATGTGGGATAATTGCGGCATGGCACGTAACAAAACAGGCTTGGAAGAAAACATTCGCCGCATCCCCGAAATCCGCGAGGAGTTCTGGAACAATGTCTGCATTCCTGGCTCGGGCAACATGGCAAACATGGAACTCGAAAAAGCAGGACGCGTTGCGGATTTCCTCGAATTTGCAGAGACTATGTGTTATGATGCTCTGGCGCGCGAGGAATCGTGCGGTGGTCACTTCCGTGAGGAATACCAGACCCGTGCAGGAGATCCCGACGTCGATAGCGGTCTCGTTGCCCCCGGCGAAGCCAAGCGCGATGATGCAAACTTCGCCCACGTGGCAGCCTGGCAATACAATGAAGGCCAAGCGCCGACTCTTCATAAGGAGCAACTTCAATATGAAGAAGTGAAGCTTTCCGTTCGTTCTTATAAATAATTTTTTCATCATTTGACCATCTTTTCCTATGCTCAACCTCACACTCAAAGTCTGGCGTCAGAAAACTCCTCAAGATCAGGGGAGCATCGAAACTTATGATGCGAAAAACATTCCCGAAGAGGCTTCTTTTCTGGAAATGTTGGACATTGTCAATGGACGCATCATCGAGACCGGTGGTGAGCCAATTCACTTTGACCACGATTGCCGCGAAGGCATTTGCGGCATGTGCTCACTTACCATCAATGGTGTTCCTCACAGCAAGGAAAAAGGCATCACGACCTGCCAGGTTCACATGCGTAAGTTCCAAGAAGGTGACACGATTTGGATCGAGCCTTTCCGCGCCCGTGCGTTCCCCGTGATTCGAGATCTAATTGTGGATCGTAGCGCGATGGATCGGATCATTGCTTCCGGCGGCTACATCGACGTGCGCACAGGTTCTGCTGTGGATGCAAACTCTCTGCCGATTCCCAAGACTGATGCTGATTCCGCCTTTGACGCCGCCGCGTGCATTGGTTGTGGCGCTTGCATAGCTGCTTGCAAAAATTCTTCGGCAATGCTTTTCACTGCCGCCAAGGTTTCTCACCTCGGTCACTTGCCTCAAGGCCAGCCTGAGCGCGATAAGCGTGTGTTGGCCATGGTTCGTCAGATGGATGCCGAAGGTTTTGGCAACTGCACCAACCAGTATGAGTGTGAAGCTGCTTGTCCCAAGGAGATTAGCGTTGATCACATTGCCCGCATGAACCGCGACTTCGCTACTGCGCTCGTGAAAGAGCAATTGCTCTCGTAAGATGTTCTAACGCTTTTGGCACTTAGCGCAGTAGTAGCTACTGCGTTGAGCTTGCGTGATTTTGCTGATGGGTGTGCCGCAAATGCGGCATGGTAGCCCTTCTCGTTCATAGACGAATAGTTCTTGGCGAAAGTAGCCGGGTTCGCCGTTTTCGCGCAAAAAATCTCGCAAGGTGGTGCCGCCTTGATTGATGGATTTTTGCAATACGGTTTTGATACACTCGACCAATGTGCCGATTCGTTTGCGCGAGACTTCATTCGCAGCAGTGGTCGGACGGATGCCTGCTTGGAACAAGGATTCCGAAGCATAGATGTTGCCTACTCCGACTACGACAGCGTTGTCCATGAGTGCGACCTTAATCGGACGCTTGAGATTTTGTAACGATTGAAACAAGCCGCTGGTGTGAAAATCATCACTCAAAGGCTCTGGTCCAAGTGCGGAGAATAATGAATGAGCGAGCGGTGTAGCTCCATGGTAGTGCGTGACAATGCCGAAACGTCTTGGATCATGGTAGCGGAGCTGCAGGCCCGAAGATAGGGTGATAGCGATGTGGTCGTGAGTGCGGAAATCCGTTGCAGGATCAATGATTCGCAAGCTTCCTGACATACCAAGGTGGATGATGAGATGGTGCTCCTCGTCGAGTGTGACGATGAGATATTTCGCGCGGCGCGATACACTGTGGATGATTTTCCCTTCAATGTCTTGGATGCTTTGAGGGACTGCTTGTCGCAGATCGCGCCGGCGGATGATCAGCTCACGCACAGTCATGCCTACCAGATGGGGCTCGATGCCGCGGCGTGTGGTTTCGACTTCGGGTAGCTCGGGCATGGTGAAAAAGATGGATTTGTGAAAAGTAGATTATTTCAACGAGGCTTGGGCGAGTTCGGTGTACACTCCGTTTTGAGCGATGAGTTCATGGTGTGTGCCGTGTTCGACAATCGTCCCATCCTTCAGAACATAAATGCGATGGGCATTGCGCACGGTGGAGAGACGGTGTGCGATCACGAAGCATGTGCGCTCGCTACGCAAGTTCTCCAACGCTTGTTGCACAAGGCGTTCGGTATGATTGTCGAGTGCGGAAGTTGCTTCATCGAGCAACAGAAGTGGAGGGTTTTTCAATAGCGCGCGGGCAATCGAGAGTCGTTGTTTTTCTCCTCCTGAAAAACGCACGCCACGTTCGCCTGCTACGGTGTCAAGCCCTTCGGGTAGTTCTCTCACAAAAGTTGCTGCATTCGCGGATTCGAGTGCTTGCCAAATTTCCTCATCGCTGGCATCGGTTTTGGCGAGTTGTAGGTTCTCGCGCAAGGATGTATTGAAAAGGAAACTTTCTTGGGTGACGTAGCCGGTGTGATCGCGCAACCATTCTTTTGATAACGATTCAATCGGTTTACCATCTAACAAAATCTGACCGCTACTCGGATCATAAAAGCGGGTAAGTAAATTGAGGATGGTTGATTTTCCTGCTCCCGTGGGTCCGACGAGGGCGATCGTCTGGCCGGGAGTTGCATGCAATGTCAGGCCGCTGACAGCAGGCGCTTCCTCGCCATAGGCAAAGGTAACTTGCTCGAAGCGAACATCGCCACGAAATTGCTCGGGCCGATCTCCTTCGGTGAGGTTGCTTTCGTCTGGGGTATCGATTATGGCAAAAACTCTCTTGGCCGCGACGACACCACGCGTAAAGGTTTGCGAGAGGTTGTTGATGCGAGAAATGGGATCAAAGAGAAAGCCCCAGGCAACGAGAAATGACATCACGGTGCCAGATGTGATTTTTCCCTCGATGGCCCACCAGGCGCCAAAGGCGACCATGATGATGATGCCGGATTCGGCGATTAGGGAAACGACAGGCCAGACGATGGATTGTCCGCGCATCACATTCATATGTTTTTCTCCCACCTTGCGCGATGCGGTATGGAAGTGATCGAGCGCCTCGGGCTCGACGGTGTAGGCTTTGATTTGTCGAATACCAGCAAGGTTGTCGTGCAGCAGAGTATGTAGCGCAGAAGATGCCTCTGAGGATTCTCGCCATTTGGATTCTGATCGCTTCGACCACCATGAGGTGATGATGCCGATGAAGGGCAGGGGAATGAGCGTTATTAACGTGAGCTGCCACGAGTGGAAAAACATGTAGCCGAGGACTATTAGAAATTGCAACACGGCGGCGAGTGCTTGATCGATGCCCTCAATGACCACGCGATCCATGGTGGGCACATCATCGGCGACGCGGGTCATGATTTCGCCGGATGATTTGGTATCGAACCACTTCACGGGAAGGCGCTGGAGTTTGTCATAAAGCTCGACGCGAATCAGGTGGGTGATTTTCAGTTCCAACGCATTGTTAAAATACGTGCGCAGTGTAAAAAGTAGCTGCCTACCGCCGATGGCGAGCACACCTAATGCAGCTGTGGGAATGATCAGGTCTAACCGTTTTTGCGGGATGATCACATCTATGAAGCGCATTGTGACTGCGGGCAGCACCAAAATCAACGCTGTACAGGCGAAGGCAAGAGCCAAGGACAGCACACTGCTCATGGGAAAGCGTAGGGTGTGCTGAATGATGCGACGGATTGTGGACATGAAAGATGCTTGCAGAAGAGAGGTTGGGCTGGGACGCGCGACACGTCCGCCTCGGTTACTCGACTTCCACGATCAAGTTGATCTCGACAGCGACGTTAAGTGGAAGAGCTGCTGCGCCCAAAGCGGTGCGTGAGTGCTTGCCTTTTTCGCCAAAAATTTCGATCAATAGTTCTGATGCGCCGTTGATGACTTTCGGATGATCGTAAAAGTCTGCGGCGGAATTCACGAAGCCATTCAACGCGACGATTCGTGTCACGCGATCAATGCTGCCGATTTCTGAGGCAATCACAGCGAGGCGATTGAGAATGATGATGCGTGCACCTTCTTGAGCTTCCTCGATGGAGACATCGCGCGGCACCTGACCGATCACTTTTTTATCCCCATCAATGGGGAGTCCGCCCGAAAGAAACAACAAGTTGCCTGTGCGGACACAGTTGACGTAAGCGGCGACAGGTGCGGGGACAGATGGTAGAGTGAGGCCCAAGCGGGTAAGATTTTCGGTAGCAGTCATAGTATCGTATAGAGAAAAAGTTATTGCTTTTTGTGCGCAGGTGCGGCGCTGGGGAAATTCCCACTTAGTAGATTGAGCAAATTGATGCCATCACGGGCAAGGCTGGCCTGCTTTCCTTCGCCGCTGAGTAGTCCTCGCGTTTTGTGGCGATGAGGTATGTCAGAAGGGCGGACCATGGTAATGGTTGGTTGAGTCACCCTCCGGTCACTCGCGACGATGGCAAGCGGCATGCCTGTCTCAGAAAAAGACACCTCCCATGAACAGCGCGTTGTGGATGCGTTACTGCGGATGAGCCAGGGGTAGCGCGTGGCGATGTCGATGGCTCCAGTATTCGGTATGGTGACTTTGTAGTAAGCCGGATAGCTTGCGAGATATTGGGAAAAGCTCAAATTCGGGTTGGCTTTGTGGGCGAGAAAATATCCGGCCACATCGGCTCCAGCGAGGTTCATTCCATTGAAATTGCCATGATAGTTAAGCTGTTTCGGCGCCCACTCGCTGTAACGACCGCTGAGCATGAGTGCGATTTCGATGTGCACGTGAGCACGAACGCGCGTAATGCCTTCACCTGTGTAGCCCATGCGCCCAAGCACAGCCCCTTTGGAGACAGGATCATTGAGTTTACAGGTGATGTCAGCCAAGTGAGCGTAAAGGCTGTAAACAGGAGAGTTGTCCCAATTGTGCTCGATGACAACGTATTTCCCGTAATTGCTACGTCCTGCGATTTCGCTGATGTAGGCGACTTTGCCCTCGGCGATGGAGCAGACTAAGTCGAGTGGGTTGCCTGCTTTGTCCCGCTTGATCGGCGCGATATCGATGCCTTCGTGGAATTTGGTCTGAATCACTTGGTCACCCACGCGCATGCTGGTGCGCACGTAGCCATAAGATCCGCCTTCCCAAGGTTGGGTATGTTCGTTGTCGAAGTAACGATCCACATACATGTAAAATTTTTCCGGTTCTCCCGAAAAAAGGTGCTGATTCTCGGTGGGCAATACGAGATCGATAGCAGCCATAGCCATTGAGCCGAGACCGAGCTGGCTCATAGTGAGAAGAGAGATGATGAAACGCATGATTGAATCAGGAATTATTTCTTTTTCTTATCCTCACCAATGCGCGGTGCAAGTTTATCGTATTCCTTGATTTCTGCTTCCTGAATTCCATTCCAGACGACAAGAACTCCGTCTTTTACGGATTGATCAATGATCACTCCATCCACGACACGGCCATTCACTGCGGCGATCAGCATTTTTCCTTGATTGGCCATCGTGATATTCTCCAGACGGTTTGCTGCAGATTTGCGGAGTTGAAAAACGATACCGTAATCACTTTGATTGTCGGAAAGGAAAGGGCTGAACGCGGTGATATCTCTGGTGGAAAACTCAGGCGAGCGGGAGAAGTAGCGTTTTTTTCCACCAATGGTTTGCTCGAAAATCATCTTCGGATTGTTATTCACGTCGGTTTCGAGGTGAAACGAAACGGCCATGTTTTTGCCTTTTTTGTCACCAGCCCATGAAGGTGCGATGCTAAGGAGTAGAACGAGAATGATGCGCATCATGCGGTGGTTCATGCCGTCATCATGCCCGAATCCGAGACCTTGGCAAGGGCAAAATCGGTATGAAAAATTTCGTCACCACTGGACTGATTTCTTCAGGGGCGCTCGATCCAGAGCATGTTGCGGATTTCGCGCGGACCTTGCCAATGTTGGCCACTGACGCTTTGCTTTTTGCCATCGATGATCACATTTCCGCTGGGGCTGATGCTGCATTCGGTGATGGTGCTCCAGTCGGCGAGTGCACCGGGTTGTTGAGGATCGAGCGACTGAAAATCTTCTGCGCGCAAGGTGATTTTTTGCCATTCAGGAGAGGCTACAAGTTTTCGCAAACAGGTATAGCTGATCGCAGGTTTCCGTGAATCAAAGGCTCCCCAGCCATTGCTGACGACTGTCATGACAAGTTGGTTTTCGCTGGCGCTGCGGATCTCGAATTCCAGCGCGGCTCCTTTGCGACCACGCCAAGCGGGATCTTTGAGTTTTCGCGTGCTGGCAGTCCATAACGGCGG
>CANHKJ010000085.1 GCA_947460915.1 Verrucomicrobiia bacterium | reverse complement strand
TTGATCCCATTTACCCTTGTGCCTTGGCCGCGTTTTTCACGGTGTGGTCGGGAGTTGCCTATTTCCGCCAAGGCTGGAAACTACTCCAAAGCGCAGATCTACATCATCCTAATTGAAATCAAACGTTAGGCTAAGAGACAAGCGAGACGCCGGTCTTTTTCAAGTCTTACCTCTGATGTCTGACAGTCTTGAGTCTTACATCTCAAGTCTTGTGTCTCTCAATTCCATCAAAAAGCTGGGGCGAGGATAAGCTCGTCACCGGCTTCGGGAGCGAAGGGTCCAATGCCTGGGAGCACATCGGCGATGGCTTCACCTCCGACGATTTCGCGGATCTTGACGTTGCCTGCGATGCCATCTTTGCGGCGCACGGAGAGGATCGTATCAACGCTGACGTTTTCGGGCATCAGCAATTGCATGGTGACAAAGGATCCTGTTGTGGGGTCCGCTACGTATTCGATGACTTTGGCCATGAGCAGAGCCTCAGTAATCTGGCGCGCACGGCGTAGTTCCTTGTCGCTTTTTTCGAGATCGCGCTGGGCGATCAGTCCACCTTCTTTTTCGGCAAGATTTTTTTCTTTCTCCTTGAGGGCGAGTTCTTCTTGCAGGCGCTTGTTTTGCTCCTCGATGGCACGGAGTTGGGCTTCTTTTTCCTCGACTTCGCTGGGGCTGGCCTTGCTGACATCAGGTGAGGCTGTCATGCCGAGGTCGCGCAAACGTTTTTCTGCTGCGAGGTTTTGCTCCTCGCGCGCGATTTCTGCAAGTTGGCGTTTGACGCGTTCGAGTTCGGCCTTGGGCGCGTCCTTAGCGGCTGTGTTTTGTTGTTGCCAATTCCATGCGAGGGCTCCGAGGAGCAGTGCAGTGGTGGCGGCGAGTAGCATTTTGATGGTGTCCATGGAGATAGGTTTGTGGAGTCCGGTTGTCAGGACAGGGTTAAGGTGAAGTCAATTGAGACGTGTGTCGGTTATTTTTTTTGATCGATCTGCCAGACTTCGCACACTTGGTTGCGCTCGGCGATGCTACTAGAAAATCTTTGGGTCTGACCCAGGAAGACCGCCTTCACGGATTGGTTGCCGGGTTTTGCCATATCGATGTTCCTTGCTACCTCTGTAGCGCGTTCGGACGAAAGGCGACGGTTGGCATCGGTATTGCCTGAGGCGGAAGAGTAGCCAACGACGAGGATCATTGAGCCTTCAGGTAGCGAGGCTAGGGCATCGCCTAGAGCAAGTTTATCGGATGGATTGATCTGTGACGATCCAATGCCGAAGCTGATCTCGCGCAGCTTGGTAGCGCCGTATTCGCTAGGGAAAGGTTTATAAGCGGATACCACATCGAGGTCGGGTTTTTCTTCAAGCTCGCTGAGACCTCGGAATAGTGATTGGGCGGCGGGGGCGAGCTCGGCGGCGTTTTCTGCGAAAAGTTTGGGTGCTTCGGTGGTTGGGGGCGTTGCTTCGAGAGTGGCGATGCGCGCTTCGAGCTCAGCGATGCGAGCTTTGGCGAGAGCCATTTCTTCGAGAGTCGGGCGGTTGGAGAATTCGGCGAGCTTGGCCTGAAGGGGCGCAAGGCTATTGCGTGCTTCATCGAGTTGATTACGAATGCCATCAATGTCTGAGCCGTCGGCAAGAGTTTTATCGAGCTGGTTTTGCAGCTTAGCGAGTTGTGAGGTGAGGGACTGACGTGCTTGCTCGGATGTGAGGAGAGAGTTGTTTTTTTCGGTAATCGTGGCTTCCTTTTGGGAGAGTAGAATGCGGAAGCGATCAGATAGGTTGGCGAGCGTGGCTGCGTCTTTGGTGAGGCGCGAGGCGATTTGCTCGGGGGAGTCTTGGTCGATTCCTTCAATCGGCGGCAGTCCTTGGCGCGCGCGCTCGGCATTGATCACAGCTGTGCGGCTGGCGAGCTCGGCTTGGGCGCTGTAGAGATCTTTTTGTGCATCATCTTTCTTGCCTTTCAGGGTGCTGGGGATCAAGAAGCCAGCGACTAGTGCTACGACAACAGTAAGGATGGTGGTGGTGGACACACTGGATTTTTCGAGGCTTGGGGCGGCTCCGGAGGCTGCTGTGGATTCTGCGGGTATCTGGGAAGGAGTTTCGCTCACGCGGCAATGTTTAGCGGATTTTTTTCCAGACGTCTATGGGAGAAAAACATTTTTATAAAAAAGAGATGAAATTCCGCTGCATGCGGTGCATGTTGTGGTCGAGATGGCAGGAAAATGGTTTCAACGATGCGCCATGGCGGCGCTGGTGTCCGTGTTGGCATTGATGTTTGTGGGCGCGATCGTGCGGGTAAGCGGTGCAGGTATGGGTTGCCCGGATTGGCCAAAGTGTTGGGGCTGCCTGATTCCACCGACGAAAGTGGAAGATGTGGATTTTGAGAAGCTGGACATTGCCAAATTCCAACGCAAGGCCGAGCGGATGGGGCGTGATCCAAATACGATCAGTGAAGCGATTCTGCGTGAGGAATTTAATGCGCGCCATGTTTGGACAGAGTTCGTGAATCGCTTGTTTAGCTTACCGGTAGGGCTCTTTACCTTACTTACCTTTGTGCTATCGTTCGGGTATCGCAAGAGCAAGCCGCTGTTGTTTTTTGCATCCTTTGCGGCCTTGGCCTTGGTGTTAATCAATGCGTTGATGGGGGCTCGTGTGGTCTATAGTGGGCTTTCGCCTGGGGTGCTGACTACGCACATGGCCTTGGCGTTTTTGCTGCTGATCGTGCAAGTTTTCGTAGTGTGGTATGGTCAAGTTGTGCCGTGGAAGCGCGAATTTACCAGCGAGTCATCGCGGCGGCTGTTATCCTGGCTAGTGAGTAGTTTGTTTTTGTTAGTGCTGGTGGAAGGTGTGATGGGCTCACAAGTGCGCGAATTGACGGATGAGCTCTCGAAGTATCTGTCTGTGCCACGCTCGGAATGGGGGGATACCTTGGAGCACTCGATGGTGTATTTGGTTCATCGAAGTTTTTCTTGGTTGATCGTGGCTCTGACTGTTTGGGCCATGTGGCAGATGAAACAAGATCAGCGTTATGTGATCGGATTACCCGAGAAAATCGTGATCGGGATTGTCATGGCACAAATGATTCTGGGCTTGGTAATGTCTCAAATCCACGTTTACGGCTGGGTGCAAGTTCTGCACGTAGGACTGGCGGCGATCCTCGTGGCATGCAATTTTGCGTGGATGCTGGTGCTGAAGGGGCGGGGGAAACTGAGTTGACTGGCTGCAAAAAAACGCATCAGGCGCATAAGCGGGTATCATTGTTTTGGTGGAAGTCATTGCTAGAGGGAATTGCCTTGATTACGCTGTCGATTCGAGGCAGAAAAGCGCATGGCTTTTGGCGAATCTTGGCATATCAGATCCCGCACCCACACCTGCGTGGTGACGGGTAAACATTTTGTGGACGGTGAAGTGATCGTGGCCGCGATTTTTCCTGATCCTGATTCATCGGGCTGGCTGCGTAAGGACTACTCGATCGATGGCTGGGAGCAGAGTAAGGATGAACGGGTAGGGCAATTTTCACAGTGGAAGACGCAATACAAAGCGCCGGTGGCGAGTGAAAAACTGGAAGTAACAAAAGAGAGTCCGATTGATTTGTTGCGTCGATTGGTCGAGGAGGAGGAAGAGCATACGGAAAAAGTACGCTTTATTTTGGCAGTGATGCTAGAGCGGCAGAAAGTGTTGGTAGAAAAAGATACCCAAGCCGTGCCGTCGGGGATTTTGCGGGTGTATGAACATCGCAAAGAAGGGGATGTATTTTTGATCAAAGATCCAAACATTGCGCTGGATCAAGTGGAGTTTATGCAGCAAGAGGCGATTGAATTGTTGGAAAATGGTGGTCGATTGAAAGCTCATGAGGCCGAAGATGATGTCGTCGTCGGTGAATCAGCCGAGTGCGCAGAACCTAGATGCTACGAAGCTGCAGTGGAAGCGACGCCGATTGAGCTCGGCGAGGTCGTAGTAAGTGCGTCTGACGATGAGCTAACGAAAAAAGATTGACCTTGTAATGTTGATTCGTCAGCGTCCGCGCGCTGTGTTTATCGGTATTTATTTCGCTTTTATTGATCTATGAAACAATTGATTTTTTTCACGCTTGCAGCCTCTTTAATGGCCTTCCTCCCTTCATGCGTGGTAAAGCCAACGGGTCCACCACCTAAGGCTGAGCATGTTCTTTATGAATGGCATGATCAAGGGGGAGATGGTGAGGTTTCTGTGCGGATCAATCTTACCTCACAGAAAGCGATTGTGAAGCGAGGGGATCGGATGATTGGCTGGTGCTATGTAGCAACGGGCAAAGAGGGGCGCGGCACGCCAGCGGGGAATTATTTTGTGATGGAAAAAATCGTGGATAAGCACTCGAACAAATACGGCTGGGTATCTGATGAGTTAGGAAATGTTACCAATCCTGATGCGACCCCAAGTGTGATTTTGAAGCCTGGTGAAAAATACCATCCTGCGCCGATGCCTTACTGGCAGCGTTTAACATCGTATGGTATTGGCTTGCACGTTGGATTGATTCCGCAGCCTGGTGAACCTGCCTCGCATGGTTGCATTCGCATGCCGAAAGATTTTTCACCTTTGCTTTATAGCGTGACCAAGGTGGGGACACCGGTAAAAATCATGTATGGCCCTCAGGAGTCTGTGATCCCCTGGCAGTGATTTTTTTTTGCATTGCGACGAATTTAGCCTAGCTCAGCGGATCTCGGCAAAATAAAAATGCCCTACTCATCCTGAGGAGTAGAGCATTTTGCCATCGAGTGCTAATAACGGCTGTCGTGAAATTAGTTATCGCGTTGCTGGCGGCGCTCGATGTTACGGTTGAGGCGATTGATGACATTCTCTGGAAGGGTATTTCCTGATACCCACTTCATCGCAGCTTGTTCATCGCGGCCCATCCACCATTCAATAGTACGGCTATACATGCGATCTCGCTCCTCGACGTTGGTCATGCGTGCGATGCTGCTGACGGCTGTGCCGGGATCTTTGCGGAAGGAGTGCCAGACGAATTGCTCGACAACGCGGTTGTTTACATCGCCGCTATGTTGATCCATCAGAGCTACGGCTTTGGCGGGATCTTCTTGAGCGATGTGATTGACAATGCCGCGCAGGGCGTTGCTGCGAGAATCACCCGCGGGCAATTGATTGTAGTAGGCGAGTGCAGAGGATTCATCCTTGCGGGCCATTGCGCTCAAGGCATCATCCATGCGGCGGTTTGTGGCCTCGGAGGGATTGGCGATCAACCAGTCAGCTGTGCCTTCGGGATCTGAATCAAGGGTGCGCTCGGCGATGCGCATGATGGCACCCTCACGCAAGGCTTCATCAGTGATCGATGAGGCCCAGCTGCGAGCTGTATCAGTTCCTTGTTTCAGAAGCGCGGGTAGTAGGCTATCAAGCGCTTGGCCACGTTCTACGGAGCGTGGCATTTCTTTGAGGAGAGATGAGGCTAGCTCGGGGTCTTGGAAGGCAAGGCCACGGATGACGCCGACCATCCAAGGATTGGGACCATCGCCCTCATGATTGCCTTTGGCCCAAGCGATGGCGGAATTGGGATCGTTAGCAGCCCAAGTCGCAAGAATGGTTTGGCGTGCAAAAGGATTGCTGGTGTTAGCTTTTGCGTAGTCCAAGGCGGCGACGGGATCGACCTTTGCCCAAGCATTGAGCAAGAGTGCGTAGTCGCCCATGTTGGTCTGGCTGGAGCCATCGGCACGAAATGCAGCGACGACACCTTCAAATTCCTCGGCGCTAAGGCCATCGACAAATTGCAACCACATGCGGGCGCGATCGAGTGGATCGTGAATGTTTTTGATTTCCTCAAGGCGCGTGAGGGCATCACCTTTGTTGATGTTCGCTCCGGCTTTTGCGTTCGAACTTTCTGGATTGCGCGATGACAATGAGGTGCGGGTTCCGCTAGTTGTTGATGTGGCAGATAGGTTGCCGCCGCGATCATTGACGAGAGCTACACTGTCCGAATCGGTCGCGGTAGGAGCGCTCGATTTTTGACCGATCATGAAGCCGATGGCTCCGACGATGCATGTCAGGGAAATGGGTAGAATTTTTGCTTTCATGGATTTGTTTGATTGGTGAGTGGAGGCAGGGCGTGAAGATGGGTGACTCAGCCTGCATGGATTTACCAACAGCATAACGCTTCTTATAAGCGCTTTTGTTCAAAAATTGTCTTTCCCGCATTTGCATTTGTCATGTTGCGTGAGGTTTGCTAGACCTTAGCCATGCAGACGACCCTCTCCGATGTTTATGCTTTGTTGGTTTTATCTTTTGGCGTGTTGAGCGTGCTGTTGCTGTTGGTGTTGATTTTTCTGTTAAAAATCTCTTATCGATTGAGGCAAATGGAGCTGCAGAATACGTCACTAGAGGAAGATGTGACGGCAGAGGTTGTAACTGTGACAAAACCAAGAAGCACGGCGGAGGCATCCGAGTTTGAGAAATTTCTCCAAGAAGATGGCACACGGCGGATGCTTTCGAAGCGCGAGCAGGCTGCTGCGTTTCGCGATTGGCGCAAGCAACGTGGTGTGACCTGGGGCAAGGATACTCCGTAGCGGTGGGCTCAGCGGAGTTCGCTAAAGTGAATGCCGAGATGCTCTTCGAGTTCCTTGAGCTTGTGTTTTTCCTTGGGATGCACGAGAGCGAGGGAGCGTCCTGCTTTTCCCGCGCGTGCGGTGCGACCACTGCGGTGGGTGTAGGATTCCATTTGCTCAGGCAGCTGGTGATGAATGACAAAGGACAGGTCGGCGACATCAATGCCGCGCGCGGCAACATCGGTAGCCACGAGTAAACGGACGCGTTCCTTCTTGAACGAGCGCATGACTTTATCGCGGTCCTTTTGCATAATGTCACCGTGCAGGAGCTCTAGTGTGAAATCGTGCTTCTTGAGCTGATCGGCGACTTTCATCGCGGAGACGCGAGTGCGGCAAAAAATGATCCCTCGTTCGTCGTGATGCTTGTTGAGGAAATCGACGAGCACTTGCATTTTGTCCTCGTTGCCGACGATCATGCATTGGTGGGAGATTTGTCGATTGACCACATGTGCGCGATCGATTTTGAGCACTGGTGCATTTTTCGCCATGTGCTCGCGTGTGAGTTGCTCGATGGCAGGCGGAATGGTGGCAGAAAACAACCAAGTGGCACGGCGTTGCTTGATGTGGGAAAAGATTTCCTGCAACTCCTTGCGGAATCCCATACTGAGCATCTCGTCGGCCTCATCGAGGATCAAGTATTTCACGTGCTCTAAGGTGAGTGCGCGGCGTTTGAGGAGGTCGAGTAGTCGACCAGGGGTTACTACGATGATATGTGTGGGGCGTTGGAGCGCTGCGACTTGGCGATCGATGGGGTCACCACCTGAAAGTACTTCGACGAACACCTTGGTGCTAAATTTTGTAAAGCGAAATAGCTGCTTTCCAATTTGCTTGGCGAGTTCGCGCGTAGGGGCGATGACCAAGCCTTGAATTTTCGGAAATGCTGGATCGATTTTCATCAGCAGCGGCAAACCAAAAGCCGCGGTTTTTCCAGTGCCAGTTTGGGCTTGGGCGATGAGGTCCTGTTCCTTCTCGATGAGAAAGGGAATGGCCTGAAGCTGCACGGGAGTAGGAGTCTCGATGCCTAGCTCGGTGAGGCCTTGGCAGAGATCGGCACGGACGCCGAGATCGATAAATGATTTCAAGAGTGGAATGGGATAAGTGTTGGCGAGGACTCTATGCCGATGAGTGCTTGCTGGCAAGCTCACATCACGCAGACTTTTTGCCGATGGCTAGCAAGCGGCGCAGTAGCCAGCTACAAGCAAAAATGATGACGGCTAGCAGCGGCCAGATCCACCAAGGCAGGGGGATGGGCGTGCGGAAATTCGTCTTGATCGGTTGCTTCATGGCATCTTTCAGTGCAAAGTTCCACACGAGAGTTTTTCCTTCATTGCTGACCTGATGGGCGTTGTGCTCGGTTGGCAGCGTGGGGAGGTGCATGATGTATTGGAGCTGGTGACCATCTAACTGCTTGGCACTGGGGGCAAGTAAGCCTTGTCCGAAAAGCTTGCTTGGTGTGATCGATCGATCAAAGTGGACTGCTAGCCCTTGGCGCTTGATGTCAAAATCACCTAACAAATTCTGCAGTGGCTCAGGCAGATCATCCGCCTTTGCCTCACCCGTTACGGCGGCTTTGCTCTCGAAAAGCTTTGCAAAGTCTCTGATCGAATCAAACTGCGCTTCGACATGCAAAATGGTTTGTGCACCCTGCGCTGCGATGTCCAGTTTTGTCAGGGTGATCGAAGGTTCTTTTTCGAAAAATGCTTCAATCTTGTTACGTAGCTCAGGCTCGCCGCCCATCGATGCAATCGCAAATCCGGGAAGCCGATATTCGCTCTGGATGCGTCCACTGCCATTCGCCTCAAACCAATATTCTTCTTTGCCATCAAGGCAGGAATTCAGCAGCATGCTCACTGCGACGAGTGCGATGAAAGATAGCAGGCGTTTCATGATGAAATATGCTGCAATACCCAGCGGTATTCAGCTGCAAGATGTTGTTCGATGGGGCGTTGCATGCCGTCGGGTAAAATGCCCCAAGTGTAGGTCTCGATTTCGTAGTGCTGGCAAAAATCTGGATGCATCTGAGCATAGGCGAGTAAATGCTGTGCGTGATCGCGCGTGGAGCGCAAGGGTGCTCGCGGATCAGCGTCCAATGGAATGTGAAAATGCACGCGCGCTTCTTCGGCATCTCGCCAAATCGCCGCATCCGCCGCAAAAAATTCAGGCAAGTCCGCGAAGCGTGTGATCTCACCATGCGATTGCCGCAAGAGCACCTGATGCAAATACGTAGGCTCATCAAAGGCACGCAGTGCGTTGATGGCATCTTCGTCATGCGGATCCAACGCTAGGGCTGCCGATAGGTGGACTTTGGAAATGCGAATTCCTGCCTCGCGCAAAGCGTTCAACGAGCTCACGCAATCGTCATACTCTAAGGCGAAATGACAGGTGTCATAGTTCACGCCGATGCGTCTGCGCACCACCTCAGGATTCGGAGCAGCGGCGAAGAGCCGGGCGAAAAATGCGATTGTCTCACTGGTGTTCTCGAAGTGCCCCAAGGGCTCCGGTTCAAGACCGAGGTGAAAATCACAGCCTTGGGAAACCGAAAGATTTTCGATGAAATCGGCACACTCGATCAAATGAGCAAAGATCTGTTTTTCATCTGCGGCAAAGGCCTTGAATGAGCCGGGTAAGCTGGATACCGAGCCTTGTTCGCCGACGCCAATGAACGGAGCGAGAATGCGAAAAAGATTCAATGTATAATCGAGGCGACTGCGCTCAGTCCAGTCTGGCCGATAGACTTGCTCCTTCACCCGGGTATTGTGAAACGCACCGAAGGGAAATCCGTTGATGGTAAATACACGACAATGATGTGTGTTACACCATTGCTGGAATTCTGCTAGGTTTTCTCCTTCTAGCAATTCTGCCGCTGCGCGCGCTGATAAGCGAGGTGCAAGTGGAAAGGGCGAAAGTAATGGCGATTCACCTTCCAAGATGTCTTTGACCTTGAGAGCATGATTTTTCAATGCGTCAAAAGTTTCCTGCCAGGATTCGGCTGGATGAATGTTGGTGCAGTAGGCAATGTACACGTCGCAATAAAGCCTGATTGGGGCGTTTAGGCAACGGAGAAAATTGATGATCTCACTTACATCCATATCTGCACCTGTGGACAGAAGTGTTTTTGTGGCAGTTGTGAACTGCAAGTTACTGCAGAGCCCGGGCACGTACGTCATGCAAAAAGAGATTAGTTCGTCCGTGCTCTCGACAACCCAGTCGTGAAAGATCGCGAAATCAATTGAATAAATACCGCTGGAAATTATCAGAAATTCTGCAAATTTAGATAGAAATTCTGCATTCCGCAAAAAAAGCGGAAAAAACATTTTCCTTTTCGTTGATCCATCGTAGTCTGTCCAGCGAATCACTCCAGCGGAAAGCACGCTTCCACGCAGTAGGATTCGAGTTTCTCTCACTACCATGTCAGATCAATCTCCAACGCCACCAGATTCCCGCGATCCCCAACGCAACGTCAATAATGAGCCACCAGGCGTCAACTGGCGTTTGTTTGGCTTGTTGGGAGTTGCATTGCTCATTCTCAGCTTCGCTTTTTATAGCACCGACTCCTTTGGGAGCAAAACCAAGCAGCTGAATTACAATGAGTTCCGCAGTCTTTACGATCAAGGCCTCGTGATCACAGACAGTGTGAAGAAGCCTCTGGAAGTAGTCACCCGCGATAGTCTTTACATCGCTAGCGTCAGCGGCTGGGTCAAACCAGAGCCTAAGCGTGATCCTAACGGCACCAAGCAGCGTGTTTCTTTTCAGGTCCCCATTGATATTGTGCTCAACCAGGGTGTAATCAACCGCATTCTCGGCAGTGATGTGAAAATCACTCGTCAGGAGTCTCTACCAGTGCTCCCTAGCGGTGGAGAAATCATGACTCTTCAATCATTCCGTAAGGCTCTCGCCTCCAAGGAAGTGATCATCAATGATTTGCAAAATCCTCTGCATGTCGTCATCGCCAAAGATGGCTCTGCTGTTCTGGAAGGTGTGCGCGAGTGGTTGCCTATTTTGCCAGAGCAACCCGCTACTGATGGCAAATCCGTCAAAGCTACTGAGGACATTCGTTTCGAGGTAAAAGTAGACACTCTCATGCAAAAGGAAGATCTCGCCGAGCTCCTCGCCGCTGGCGCCAAGCGCACCAGCGTGAGCAATACTTTTGGCAACATGATGATGAGCCTGATTCCGATCATTCTA
>CANHKJ010000084.1 GCA_947460915.1 Verrucomicrobiia bacterium | reverse complement strand
TTTGGACAAGTAAGCCAATGAGTCTATCCGATGCACGTAAGTTGGAAAACTTGCTCAAAAAACAAAAAGGAGGCAACGGCCTCAAACCCTTGCTCGACCAGCATTCCGGCTCATAATCCCGCTGAGCGTGATCGTAGGTTCAAATCCTATTCCCGTAACTAATAAAAGTAATTAAGCATAAACGGTTTAGGGGCTTTTTCCTTATGGGTAAGGTGGCGGTATCAACACAAAGTATCAACACTTTCTTGCGTCTCTAACATTTTTTAAGTTTTCCGCTATGGCGCAAAAAAAGCCCTTCTGATATTATTCGGGAAGTTATCGCGCCAAGTCTGCCAACATTACACAGCGGGAAATTGAACTTGCGAGGCGATGGAAAAAACGAGGGCTTACTTTCGGCGGCGGGGCTTTCTTCGGTTGTGGCTAAAGTGGAAAACGATTGTCTTAAATAGAGTTCGATTGGTTTTCTTTTGAAATTCAACGGCTTTTGTGTTCGCTAATATTAAGGTGGTTTGTTGTTCCTACCAATCGTGTTTCGGTTTGTGCATTTTACTTGACTTCAGCATGCGTAATCTATTGAGATTTGGTGAATGAAAATACTTTGTAAGTTACTCTTGAAAACAATTCTCTGTGTATTTACTGGTTCACTGCATGCTGAGCCCGTAAAAATCGTGAATAAGAATGGCTCTGAAATTTTGGCTGAAATTCTTGCGGTCGGGAATGAAACTGTGACAATTCATAGATCTCCAGATGGGAAAAGTTTCACCATAAAGATTGAAGATCTTTCTGAATCAAGCAAAAAAATCGTTAGCGATTGGAAAATGAATCAACCTGATCCGCTCACTAAAGATATTGTATTGAAATTGAAAGGCTTAAAAGTTTCCATCAAATTGCCCGAAGGAATATACAATTATACAGACGGCGTAGATAAAACAGGTGTTAGCTTTAATCATGATCGGGGTAAGCTGTATTTGACCATTTTAAAACACGATTTAAACAAAATGGAACTCAAGGACATGCTCAAGTCTGCTGAGCAAGAACACAAAAAAAATGTTCTAAGAGATCTTGAGCGGATAACACCAACTGAAAGAGAGAAATACGAGCCATTGTCTTATGTTGCTTACGAAAAATATGGAGAGCTTGAAGGTTATGCAGTCTGTCGATGTGGGCATTATGGGTGTATAATTCCTGAGTGGTACTTGTTCAGTCGCCAGTATAAAGTCATAATATCTACGAGTGGAATAATTCCTCAATACTTGGCTCCTGATGCACCCGACGAGAAAGCGACTCCTTTTCAAAGAAAAAATATTCAAGCTATTATCAAATCTTTAGTGATTGAAAATGATTAGTATGCAATTTTATCTAACCCGTGAAAGGCTTTGAACTAAGCGATTGTGAGGCTTGCTGCGGTTGAGGCTGAGGGGCAAAAAAATGCCCCCTAACACTCGCTAGGGGGCTGTATGATGAATACATTCTAACAAAAAAATCTTTACTCTGCCAACTCGCCAAGTCTGCGAAACGGTTCTGTCGACTTCCTCGATTGCGCGACAGAATAAAAATAGAGTAAAAGGGCGCTTCTACGTGGCACCCTAGGCAAAATTTTGAGAATTGGATCGATGTTCCTCAATTTATCAAACACGGTCACAAAAAACATCTTGATAAAGTGATGCGGAGATTTATTTTCGCGCTGTATGGAAATTGCACGAAATACGCCTAATCAGTCTTCTACCCTCTGGCACGGTCAACCCACTCCAAACTCAAAACTTTCCAGCCCCGCTATGAAACTGTGGATGATTTCGATATTGTGGATTCTATCTCTTGCCATGGCTCCCGCGATGCAGGTTTTTGTCAAAACGCTGACCGGAAAAACCATCACTCTCGATGTTGAACCCAGCGATACGATTGAATCCGTGAAGGCAAAAATTCAGGACAAGGAAGAAATTCCACCTGCGCAGCAGAAGTTAATCTTTGCCGGGAAGCAACTTGAGGACGGTCGCACATTATCGGATTACAATATCCAGAAGGAGTCCACATTGCATCTGGTGCTGCGAATTCTTCTGGATGAATCGAGTGCGGCGGAACAAGCGCAAATCTCTCGCTCAGCCATGCGCACGGCGGCTACGGTGCTGCATGGCTTACACGGGCATCCTATGGATTTTCGAATCAATGATGGTAAGAATCACACGGTTTGGATTGGTGGAGATTGGGGCATGGATCAGCACGACCAAAGCGACGGCGAGATTGGTATTGCCGAGATCGGCGCGGCCAAGGCCCTCGGTTCATCTGGTATGCAACTGGGCGGCGCAATTGGCAAATCATGGACTGATCACGACACCTACCTAGGAGGCAATCAAGAGATGCGTGGCCAATATCTACTGAGCGAACTCATCCTGCCCGTCGAAATGGTTGGCTCAACTGCGTGGATGACGCTTACAGCATATTATCACCAGACCGACGCCGATATTCTTCGTGCCTACGCTGATGGGCTGCTTGCCGATACATCCTATGGCGAGACAGATGTCGAAACTTGGGCTTTTCGGGCGCGCATCGACTGGGAGAATGTGACCAAGTTCGCAGGGGTTGAATGTTCTCCTTATTTAGATTTGGCTTTCATCAATGCTCACGTCGACGGCTACAGCGAAGCGGGCGGCGTAGCTCCGGCGGTTTTTGCATCGCGCTCGGATGATGCCTTAGAAGCGCGGGCAGGAGTGAACATGTGCTACGAAATCAACAAGTGGCTCGCGCTCACCGCAGAAACGGGGCTCGCTCACCGATTGAGTGAAAAAAGTTCCGCTGTTACGGGGCAAGCATCAGGAACCGGCTTCAGTCTGAGGACACCAGATGATCATGACACTTGGGCAACAGGTTCGTTCGGTATCAGAGCAGATACAGATGCAGGAATCGTAAATCTTCGCCTCAATGGAACCACCCAAGGTAGTGGTGCTGCTGCTTGGGTTTCACTCATGTGGAGCCTTCCGCTTTGAGTAGCTAAAAGAGAAGGTTTTCACGCGCTTTGAGGCGATAATGCAATCTAAAAATTTCTCTCCTGAATTCGTGTGATTATTTGTCATTCGCTGGGGATTTTGCTCTGATAGGGGCTTCCCAATCCTTATATGAGGAAAAAGATTCCCCCTTCGACTGATCGCTTCATCCGTATCGCGAAGTTCACCATTCACTTCTCTGCACTGATGGGAAAAGCTTTTGCAGAGGCGAATCTTCAGGTGTTGAATCGATTTGACTCGCTGATTCGTCATAATTGTGTGAGCTAGTTTTGATTTCAAGAAACACAAAATCGTAAAGTTCATCTTTATCACCATGCTTTCATGGATGACTCTTCATGCGGCGGAACGGCTCAAGGTTTTGCTCATCATGGCAGATGATCTGCACGACATCATGCCGCGTTTTTTGGGGTAGTTGTGTTTTTTGAGGTGCAAGTTCTGTTGGCTGTGGGATGATGGGGGCGTGACGGGAGTGCAGGATGTGATCATGGAACGTGAGGAGTGGCTAAAGCGGCTCGCCGAGCATCGTGCGCGGGCGCAGGGCTGGACATTGCCCACGTTAGATCGGAGATCGCGTCAACAAGTGCATCCGGTTGAGGATTTTTTGTTCAATTATTACCCATTCAAGTTGGGGAAGTTGGAGCAATGGCATCCGGGGATCGGAGTGGCTTTGCAGGGCACACGTGATGATTTTCCTCAGTGGTTGGAAAAGCACTATCGCTATGAAAATGGTGTGTTGTTTCTCGATCCGCAACTGATGGAGGAAAAGGAGTTGTTTCGCCTGCGCTGGACCTTGGATTTGTTAGAAAATACTCGTGCGCAAAGCGGGAATTTCGGCTGCTTTGGTATGCATGAGTGGGCGATGGTGTATCGGACGGATGAAACTCGGCACGGTAAGGTGACGGGCTTGCGTTTGTCGCAAGAGGAGATCGCGGAGTTTGTGGAATCTCGGCCGATTCGATGTTCTCATTACGATGCGTTTCGTTTTTTTACGCCTCCTGCGCGTCCCTT
This sequence comes from Verrucomicrobiia bacterium, assembly GCA_947460915.1. Classification (GTDB taxonomy): domain Bacteria; phylum Verrucomicrobiota; class Verrucomicrobiia; order Verrucomicrobiales; family Akkermansiaceae; genus UBA956. The sequence continues at coordinate 6,788 of CANHKJ010000084.1, read as the reverse complement.
GAATCAATTTCAGCCGAGTCTAGAAGGTCGCCAAGTCCAAGAGCAGCCGGGCTGCATTCATGCGAATATGGATTTGTATAAGTGGTGTTTCAAATCATTGCCATGGATTGATGGGGAATTGTTGTTGGATTGTTTTTCCTTAGCGATGGAGTTGCGGAGTTTGGATATGCGTGCGAGTCCTTATGATTTGTCGCAGTATGGGTATGAACCGGTGCGGATTGAAACGGTCGAGGGAAGGCGAGCTTATGAGGCGGAGCAAAGGGAATTGGCGCTTCGTGCTGAGCCATTGCGCGCGCGCTTGATTGAGTTTTTGCGTAAGGTTCTTGTCAGTCGTGAGTCAATCGGGTAGAGTCGATTCATGAAATTGATCCGACATGGCGAGATTGGTCGTGAAGAACCTGGTGTGATTTTGCCCAATGGCAAGCGAGTGGATGCGAGCGGTGAGTTTGCGGATTACGATGAAGGTTTTTTTGCCGCAGGTGGCATGGAATCACTCGCTCAATGGGTGGAAGATGGTTGCGTGGGCGGTCGGGAAATTTCTCCTCTGGTGAGGATCGGCCCGCCGATTGAGCGGCCCTCAAAAATTGTCTGTGTCGGCAAAAACTATCTCGATCACGCGAAGGAATTTGGCGAAGGGATTCCGACGGAACCGGTGTTGTTTATGAAAGCTTCGTCGTGCTGGTCAGGGCCATTTGACGAGGTAATGCGTCCTCCGGGGGCGGAAAAAATGGACTACGAAGTCGAGCTCGCTGTGGTGATTGGCCAGACGATGCGACACGTGTCGGAGGAGGATGCCATGAGCTATGTGGCAGGCTATTCAGTCTTTTGCGATTATTCCGAGCGTGCCTATCAAAAGGAAATGGCGGGGCAGTGGATGAAGGGCAAAAGCTATGATCGCTTTGGTCCGATGGGGCCGTGGATGGTGCCTGCTTCTCAAGTGCCTGACCCGCAAGCATTGCGTTTATGGACCAAGGTCAATGGTGAACTCCGTCAAAATGGTTACACGGGAGATATGATGTTTCCTGTGAAAATGGTGCTGAGTTACATTAGCCGATTCATGACATTGCTGCCTGGAGATGTCATAGCGACAGGTACCCCGTCTGGCGTAGCGATGGGCATGAATCCACCGAAGTACTTGCAACCCGGCGATTACGTCGAGTTGGGCATCGAGGGGCTCGGTGAAATGGGTCAGCGCATTGTTGCTGGCTAATCATTTCCGGTGGCAACAATAATCGTGACTCTCGTAATCAGGCATGAGTTTTTGTGCTTGCAGGAAATTCTCTATTGCCTGCAAGGTCAAGTCGTGATGTCGGTGGCTGAAATTGAAATTGAAGAAGCGATGCTCGGCTCCATCGTAGTCGATGACCTCAATGCGATTGCCTTTCCATTTCATCCAACGGCGAAATGAAATCACGGGAGCTAAGGGCGTGATGGGGTCGTTTTTTCCATGGAGAAAAAGCATCGGGGGTAGCTTACGGCGGATCATTTTCGATGGACTGAGAGATTTCGCGGCAGTGGGGGAGGAAAAGCGCGAGGCAAAATCGGTGCCGGGTGTGGTGTCGACCAAGGCGCTCAGGAGAACGAGTGCGTGAGGTCGGGCATCGATCTCATCTTCCTTCATCACATCCTTAGCCATCGCTGCATGGAGTGCCAAAAATGCACCGCCTGCTGCACCTACGAGGACAATTTTGTTTGGGTTGATGCCGAGTAGGTGGTGATTTTTTTTCGCTGAGATGATGAGTGACTGGGCGTCCTCGATCGCTTCGACCGGGCCGGTCTGGTGGCGGGATTGGATTCGATATTCCGCTGCGATGCAAACGCAATTACGTGCAGCGAAGTGCATGCACTGTGTAGCAAATTGGGTCGATGCTGGCATGTCCCAGAAGCCGCCGTGGAGGAAAATGATCAGGGTTTTATCTTGGCCTTGATGGTGATTTTCTTGGGAAAATACGTGTGCGTGAAGTGGGCCTTGTTCTGTTTCTTTGTAGAGGAAGGTGGAGGAGTCTTTGAGTAGTTCGCGGTCGCGAGTTTGGCCAATGGCTGGAGTGTTGATCAGAATGCTCATGAAATAGAAGGATTACCAAGAGCCGCCCAGTGCTTTGATGAGATTGACTGTGAGGGCGAGGCGCTGGGTGCGTAACGATGCGGCTTGACGTTTGGTGGCGAGAAGGGTGCGCTCAGTTTCCACAACTTCTAGGAAACTCACCAGCCCAGCGGAAAAGCGTTCACGAGAAATAGTGAGGGTGTTTTCAGCGGCTTGTATGGCTTGGTTCTGTGCGTCTTCTTGTCGGCGCAAAAAATCGAGTCCCGTGAGTGCGTCCTCGGCCTCGCGGAGGGCGATGAGCACGGATTGCTTGTATTCTTGAGTAAGCGCTTGGTGACGAGCGACAGTAGCATCGCGCTGAGCGCGGATGTTTTTCTGGCCGAGAATGGGGTAGGTGAGTGAGCTGCCGAGCGACCAAACGATGTTGTCGGTGCTGATGAGATTGCTCATCGATGCCCCATCAAATCCGCCTCCGGCGCGCAGTCGGAAGTTTGGATAGTAAGCAGCTTCGGCAACACCGATGTTCGCATTGGCAGCAGCAAGGTTACGTTCGGCTGCGAAGAGATCGGGGCGGCGCAGCAATAGATTAGAAGGAATCCCTGAGGGGATGCTGGGAACTTTCGGGAGTTTGGCTTCGGCAGGGATCTTGAGCGAGCCAGCGTTGCGACCTGTGAGAACAGCGAGCGCATTGACGAGCTCGGAGCGCTGGCGATCGACGCCAATAAGTTCGGCTTCTGCGGTGGCTACTTCGGTTTGCGCACGGGAGACGTCCAAGGCATTCACCGTTCCGGCGCGAAAACGAGCCTCGATGAGTGAGAGTGTTTCCTTGCGCAGGGCAATGCTTTCTTGTAGCAGTGCGCGATCGGCATCGAGTCCGCGCAGCGCCCAATAGGTCTGAGCCGTGTCGGCGGTGAGGCTTAGTTTTGTTGCAACATAGCCTGCTTGGGCTGATGCCTCAAGAGCATTGGCTCCCTCGATTTGTCGGCGAACTTTACCCCAGAGATCGACCTCGTAGGACAATTCTAACGGGAGCGATACCGTATCGCGGCGGATGGTAGCGCCTGCTCCTGGAATGCGTGACTCGGAGCGTCCAACGTATGGTGTGAAATCGAGCGATGGCAACACAGCGGTGCGGCTGGAGCGGCTGAGCGCGCGTGCTTCTTCTAGGCGAGCGGCGGCTGCTTTGAGTGTGAGGTTTTGCGTGTCAGCCGCTTGGGCGAGTGATGTCAGCTGAGAGTCTCCAAATGTTTTCCACCAGCTTGATTGCTCGTAGATTTTGGGCGCGCTGGATTGCTTCCATGTTGTCCCTCCTTGGGTGAAGGTGGCAGGTAAGCTCACTTCCGGTATTTGATGGTTAGGACCTACCAGTTTGCAGGCGCTGAGCGCGAGGGCTGATACGGATATGGCGATCGAAAATCTCACGCCGGTGACTATGCGTTGAATCCTGCGCAGTGCAAGAGCCAAGATGGAAAACACATAGCTCGCTGAGAAAAAATCTGCTATTTTTGATTTTCCTATTGCTATTTTCTGAGCTTTTGTATTTCCTCGCGCACCCGAACGGCGGTTTGGCGGAATTGGTAGACGCGCTCGACTCAAAATCGAGTACTTACGTGTGTGGGTTCGAGTCCCACAGCCGCTACTTTTCGGGAACATAACCACACTCTAGCGAGTGTGGTTTTTTGTTGATCGCTCGGCATTGGCGCTCTTTCTGATTCCTTGCTTGACCGCACTTCGATTTTGGAGCATTTTCTCCGAGCACAAGTCCTCCATCATTCATCACACCAACTACTTACTATCGTGGAACTCGAACAAATCCGCAAAATCGTCGAACTCATGAATGAACATGAGCTATCTTACTTTGATATGACCACCGCTGACGGTGTGCATCTGCGTCTGAAAAAAGGTGCTGATATCGACGCCATCCGTGGCGCTCTTTCTGCGGCATCGTTTCAAGCTGCACCAGTAGCCGCTCCTGTCGCAGCAGCTGCACCAGCTGCCGCCGCTGCTCCAGCAGTAGCTGCTGGCTCTGAAATTACCTCACCGATGGTAGGCACTTTTTACCGCAAGGCTTCTCCCGATGCACCAGAGTTTGTGAAAGTCGGCGATACGGTAAGTGTTGGTCAAACGCTTTGCATCATCGAGGCGATGAAAGTCATGAACGAGATCAAGGCTGAGAAATCTGGCACGATCACTGCCGCTGTGGCCGAAGATGCTACTCCAGTGCAGTATGGCGACGTGCTTTTCCGCATTGTGTAAAGCTCATTGACCGCTCCCTTTTCTCCGACGAAACCTTTTTTCTGTTAGCCTATCATGTTCAAACGTGTTCTTGTCGCCAATCGTGGCGAAATCGCCCTGCGTATCATTCGTGCCTGCCGTGAACTCGGTGTGGAATCTGTCGCTGTTTATTCAGAAGCTGACATTGATTCCATGCACGTGCAGCTCGCTGATCACGCGGTTTGCATCGGCAAGGGGCCCTCGAAAGATAGCTATCTGAAGCCTGATCGCATCATTGCGGCCTGCGAGATCACCGGCGCCGAGGCGATTCACCCTGGCTACGGATTCCTCTCCGAAAATGCTCGCTTTGCCGAAATTTGCACATCATCAGGCATCAAGTTCATCGGACCCTCCTCGAAAGTGATTTCGATGATGGGCGACAAAGCCACGGCCCGTGCCAATGCGATTGCCAATGGCGTGCCGATTACTCCTGGCTCCGAGATCATCATCGATGCCGACGAAGCGTTTGCGAAGGCAAAAGAAATCGGCTTCCCTGTCATGATCAAGGCTACCGCAGGTGGTGGTGGTCGTGGCATGCGTCCCTGTTTCAAACCAGAAGAATTCCATTCGCTCTTTGCTGCTGCCTCGAACGAGGCGATTGCCTGCTTCGGTAATGGTGAATGTTACTTGGAAAAACTCGTGCTGAATCCTCACCACATCGAGTTCCAAATCATCGCCGATACACACGGTAATTTCATCCATCTGGGTGAGCGCGATTGCTCCATGCAGCGCCGCAACCAAAAGATTATCGAAGAGTGCCCATCGCCCTTGATTTCTCCTGCGATGCGCGAGCGCATGGGCAATGCCTCGGTCAGTCTGATCAAGGCCATTGGCTACGAAAATGCAGGCACCATCGAATATCTCGTCGATGAGTCTGGCGAAAATTTCTACTTCATGGAAATGAATACGCGGATTCAGGTTGAGCATCCTGTCACCGAAGAAGTCATGGGCTGTGAGTTGATCAAAGAGCAAATTCGCATCGCTGCGGGCATGCCGCTCTCCGAGCACGTGCTCAATGCCACACCGCGCGGCCACTCCATCGAGTGCCGAATCAATGCTGAGGACCCCTACAACAACTTCACGCCAAGCCCAGGTAAGATCGACCTCTGGTATGCACCAGGTGGCAAAGGCGTGCGCGTCGATACCCACGTGTATTCCGGTTACACCGTGCCTCCATACTACGACTCGATGATCGCCAAGCTGATCGTCACCGCTGCGACTCGCGAAATCGCGATTGCCCGCATGAAACGTGCGCTTTCTGAGTTCATGATCCGCGGCATCAAGACCACGATTCCATTCCAACAAGAAATTCTCAACCATCCCGACTTTGTCAATGGCACCTACGACATCGGCTGGGTTGGTCGTTATCTTGAAGAGAAAAAATTGGGTTAATGCTTGGACTGCGGTAGCCCTGCTGCCGCTTTCATGTATGCAGCCTGCTGCCGTCGGTTCGAATGAACAAAACGCGCCCCAAAAAATCCAGTTAGATCAAACGCAAAGCTCACAAGAGGCAAAGGCGCGAAGCTTCGTTTCCTTCCTGATCTTCTGTCAAATAATCAGCAGTTCACCAGAGCGATAACTGTTAGGGACGTAAATGCGCATCAAGAGGTTGTCCCTAAAATATCCAAATCTTTCCAATTTTCACAAAGCATTGATCATGAACGATTTCAAGATCTACCAAAAATCATCTTGTTAATTTTTCGCTAAACGATATCATCTTGTGCTGAACTTATTAACTGTTCGCTAAAAAAATGAATGGATTCGCGGAAGTGTTTGTCGAGTTTTTACCCACGGACAATGGCGGGCGAAGGGCACCAGTTTGCCTTTCAACCGAAGAACACCTTGGCTATCGGCCACATTTTCGTGTCGAAGGTGGCGATGGCGAGTATTTGGGTGTTCAGTTTGTAGATGGTCCCGATGATCCCTTGCCTCCTGGTGCAACGACCTACGCCACCGTTCGGTTCATATACGAGCCGAATGTTTGCTACGATGCTCTGGTCGTGGGAGCTCAATTTGAAGTCATGGAAGGTTCCCAAGTAGTCGCTGCTGGCCGGGTCACCCGAAGATAGATTCAGAGAACAAGACGTGCATGGCAACACCCACTAGCCCCTCTGTTTCCCATGCTCTCAACATATTTCAACCTCAACCCCGCGATCAACGTTGGCACCCGCTAGTGGGTGCGCCATCACTTTGACGTAATCCAAAAATTAAGAGATTCAACTTGATCGTTCATACAGGAATCCTTGCCGGTTGTGCCATGAAACTAGCAATCCGAGCGATACACTAGCGGTGTGGGGCATCGACCTAAGTGAGAAAACTACCTTTCTCTTACGTCTTATGTCTGAGGCTCTTGTGTCTTTTCCAAGGCCTTACTAATTGCCTCGTTGACTTTGTTTTGTGCTGTTTCCATGCCGACGCGCAAGGCGTTTTGGATGGCGAGTGCACTGGAGCCGCCGTGGGCGATGATGAC
>CANHKJ010000083.1 GCA_947460915.1 Verrucomicrobiia bacterium | reverse complement strand
GGCGAAACCCTACCACTTACTAATCCGATCTCACAAAAATTCACCTCCAAGGCTCTCTGGTCGCTGGATTCAATTGTTTCTAGGGTAGAGCGGACGGCTTTTGGGTAATTGTTAGAGCAAATGTGATCGAGGCGCAGCAGGGTGGATTTGCTTGGAAAGGTGTTAGGCTTACCTGTGCCGGATGCGAGGTCGGCTTGTTGGAAGCAACGATCGGGTAAACGGTATGCCTTGTCTTCCGCTGGGCAACCACGTTTTTGGTGGGAGCTGATTTACCCATCTTGGCGAGGGCTTTTGCTTCGTCGCCGAGCAAAATGGTGATGATCTATATGTTCGAAACGATGATCGTTATGAGCACGAGAAGCCATCTGCTTCAGCGGCGAAAACGAATTCTTTGATAGGTGATATGTGCAAAATGGATGGGTAATAAGCTAATGAAAAGCGAGGGGAAATCAAGAGTTTACCATGGTTCGCGGAGTCGATTGCGATTGGAACGGCACTTCGTCAAGGATGCTCCGGACAAGATCGTTGGCGGTGAGTCCTTCGATGCGGGCATTGTATTCAACGACGATGCGGTGACGCAATACGGCGGCGGCGACGAAACGCACATCCTCGAATGAGGCGTGCGGACGCTCATGAATCAGGGCGCGTGCTTTAGCGGCTGAGGCTAATGAAAGTGCGGCACGGGGCGATGCGCCATAGCGGATGCCGCGTGCAGCTGTTGATTGACCAGGGTGGGTGGCATCGACTAAGCGAGCGATGTAGTTGGCCACGGGCTGGGGTAGAAAAATGCGGCGCACGAGATCCAGCACGGATGTGAATGTCTCGATGCTCATGATCGGCTCCACTGTGGGATCGGTGCCGAGTTCGCGCTGTGACACAATGCGCTCAAGTGTGGCCACATTGTTGCGGGTGACTTCGAGTTTGAAAAGGAAGCGGTCGAGCTGGGCCTCGGGTAAGGGATATGTACCTTCGAGTTCGATCGGGTTTTGCGTCGCGAGCACGAAAAACGGCGCAGGCAGCGAATGGGTTTTTCCGAGAACGGTGACGCGGCGCTCTTGCATCGCTTCTAGCAAAGCTGACTGCGTTTTGGGCGATGCGCGGTTGATTTCATCGGCGAGCAAAATGTTGGTGAAAAGAGGGCCAGGTTGGAAGACGAACTCGCGGTTGCCGTTGACTTCTTGCAGCACGGGGTTGCCGGTGATGTCACCGGGGAGAAGGTCGGGCGTGAACTGCACACGCTTGGTGTCGAGGCGCAGCGAGCGCGATAGCCCCTTGACCAACTCCGTTTTTCCGAGGCCCGGCAAACCTTCGAGCAAAATGTGGCCGCGGGCGAGAACACCCGTGATGACCAGATCGACGAGTTCTTCTTGGCCGAAGAGCACTTGATTGAGAGACTGACTGAGCGAGCGGATGTGCTTTGCGGCATCGGCAACTTCGGTTTCGGTAGCGTGTGACATGGGAGTGAGTGAAAATGGTTAGTCGAAAAATTTCTTGAGAGCTTTTTGTTCGTTCGGGTCGAGTGATTCTTTCCAGACGCGATCACCGCCTTTTCCGGTATCTGAAACATCGCCACCGCCGCTCACTTTGTTGGCTGAGGTATCGATGTCGTGCTTGCCGTCTTGCAATTCTAACAGGTCGCCAGGAAGCGCTTTGGATAGATCTCGCGATTGTAGGGCCTGATCTTTTCCGGTGTTCAATTCTTTGCTGGCTTTTCCTAACAAATTGGGGTCATGCCCGGGGCCTCGACTCACGCCGCCTTTGCCGGGTTTGTCACCGCCTTCTTGTCCTTCGCCTTCGCCCTGGCCATTTCCTTGGCCTTGCTTGTCGCTTGGGTGAGTGCCATCGGCGAGCAATTCATCGGTCCAATCTTCGCCTTCACCCTCGCCTTCTCCTTCACCTGGGCTTTGCAATTTTTCCGCATTTTGCTGCATGTTCTGCTTGAGTTGCTGCATCTGCTCGGGAGTGAGCTGGCCGAGTTTTTCGGGATTGAGACCGTTGAGTTTTTCCATCAGGCCTGGGTTGGGCTTCATGGCTCCGTTTTTCATCGATTCCACGGCTTGGTCGAATTCGTTGGCGAGACGCGCTTTTTCCGGTTCGCTCATTTGCGGATTTTTTTGCAAAGTCTCAAGCGCTTTGGCGGCTTGGTTCATCGCGCGTTCGAGCTTTTGTCTCTCGGTCTTGTGCTCCTTGCGCATGTTGTCGGTGGCTTCGAGCGATGAGTGGCTGAACCAATCTTGCGGGTCCTCAGCGCGAAGGTCTTCGATTTTTTTGCGCACTTCCTCGATGTATTCTTCATCGACGATTTTTTCTTCTTCGAGCTTGTTGAGTTCAGCTTCGGTGCTCGCCCAAGCTTGTGGTTCGTCAGGAACCTGCTGGCTCGCGTTGGCTTTTTGAATCGGGATCAAAAACGATGCCGTCAACAGCAGCAGTGCAGCGAGAGGGGCAAGCACGACACGTTGCCAATGCCAACCTAGACCGGCATGGATTTCGGCCGGAAGAGCTGGCCATGGGGCGACTCCAGCTTGCGCGGCGGAGAGGGCAGAACGCAGTCGCATCGAGGCCTCGATGCGTACCAATGCTTGCTCGGGTGATTCGAAGCGCCGACGCATCAGCCACCAGGTAACTAGTGCGGCGATGACGAGAACGGTTGCGAGCGCAGATTGATAATGCCACAGCGGACGCAAGGCATCGTGGCGGCGCATCAACAGAATCGCGGCGGTGCCAAGCAATCCCGTGAGTAGCAAGGGCGCGGAAAAGCCCTGCATCCACCAGGCGAAATTCACCTTGCGGGCAACACGACGCCCTTGTGCAATCCACAGTTGCTGCGTTCCTGTTTCCTTGCTCATCGTAGGCAATTGTAGCAGCTTTTTGGGGTAGGGGAAGCGGGAATCTTGCGACAGAAAAAAGTTTCGATGCTAAATTAAATGCATGAAATGCTGAAAAAAGTGCATTTTATTGTTGACGGTCGCCGGGTTAAATGCTGTTTTTCCAGCACCATGAACTTGATGGCAATGCAACAGACGGTGCTTCGCATGCGGAGCAAGGGATTTTTGGCAATGGCTATGACTGGCGCGCTGGCCTTGGTTTTCTCGGCGTGTACGAATGGGCCTGGAGTTTACGTTCCCATAAATGATTCGAGAATGCCAAACGCGTCAGTGGCATCGCCGCAACTCAGCAAGGCCCGCTCTGGTGACAATGTTTCCTCAGGTGAAGCGTTTGCCAAACCTGCGAAGGAGCGGCCGGGCTTGGCGACGACTTGGGGCAAAACGGTTAAGCAAGCCGTGGGCGATTTGCGCTTTACTCGGGCGAGCAGCGGACCGGTAGGCGTCGATGCGATTTTTTACAACAATCACGAAGGTCTCGAAGCAATGGGAGCCAAAGACATGAGTGTGAATGCGATGCAGACAGCTGCGGGTGGCATCATCGAGTGGGGCATCAAAGGCAGTATCGGGATGCTTCCCGCATACAAATCGTGGACCCCTGGAGGCTACCGTCGCTTCGCTCAAGGATCACACGGAGCAGGCTATAGCATCGTGGTGAAAAATGTCTGCAAATGCCGTGTGCAAGTGGTCTTGAGTGTGGATGGTCTCGATGTGCTCGATGGTAAACCGGCGAGTGTTTCGCGTCCCGGTTATGTCATCGAACCTGGGAAAACGTTAGAGATTAAAGGTTTTCGCACGAGTTATGAAGCGGTGGCGGCCTTTCAGTTCAGCAGTGTTTCGCAATCGTATGCAAATTTGCGACACGGTGATACGCGCAACGTGGGCGTGATTGGTCTCGCGGCGTACACGGAAAAAGGAGCCGATCCTTGGACATGGATGCCGAGCGAAGTGCAACAACGTAGCACCGCGAATCCTTTTGCGACAGCTCGTTAATTTACACCAAACGATATGAAAATAGTTCTATCGATTTTTCCGATGTTGTTTCTAGGATCATCGTGTGCATGGATGTTTCAAAAAGATCCACATCCGCATTTGCCAGCGTTGCAAATTCGACAGCAGGAGAGCGTAAAACTTTTTGAGAAAAAAGTCACTGAGCGGCCTGAAGTAAAGCCAGGGAAAACTAGGCTGTCCATCAATTACCCGACTGCTGTTGCACTTCCTGGGCGCCTAGGCATGGTGTTCAGTCCTTACAACAATCGCGTAATCGACTGCATCGGCATGCGCTCAGGTTCATTGGTCATGGACCCGCAATATCCGAAAGAAGAGAAAAAATGGTTTTTTGTGCCCTGAGGATTCTTGGAAATAAAAAAGCGGAGTCACGCAACGACTCCGCTTTTTTTCATCGATCAGCAACCGATCAGAAAAAGATCGGAATCAACAAGATCGCGACGATGTTGACGACTTTGATCATGGGATTAACTGCGGGGCCTGCGGTATCTTTGTAAGGATCGCCGACGGTGTCGCCGGTGACGGCAGCTTGGTGTGCCATCGAGCCCTTGCCACCGTGATTGCCTTCTTCAATGAATTTCTTCGCATTGTCCCACGCGCCACCAGCTGATGTCATGGCGATGCCAACAAACAAACCGGTGACAATCGTGCCAACCAATACGCCGCCCAGTGCTTCTTTGCCGAGGAACGGGATCGCGGCGACGGCGACGACAAAAACTACGGGTAACAACGCCGGCACGATCATTTTTTTCAGAGCAGCTTTGGTCACGATATCGACGCATTGTCCATAATCTGGCGTGCTTTCACCCGTGAGAATTCCCGGAAACGCCTTGACTTGGCGTCGCACCTCGTTGACTACAGCACCAGCAGCACTGCCCACAGCATCCATGGCGTAGGCGGTGAAAATGTAAGGCAGCAAGCCACCGATGAACAATCCGATGATGATGCTGGGATTGGTCAGATCAAAGTTCAGCGTCACGTTTGGCAAATGTGCTTTCAATTCCTCGACGTAGGAGCCGAAAAGAACCATCGCCGCGAGACCTGCCGAGGCAATGGCGTAGCCCTTGGTCACGGCTTTCATGGTGTTGCCTACGGCATCGAGCTCGTCGGTGATCTTGCGCACATCTTCGGGCAAGCCGCTCATCACGGCAATACCGCCAGCGTTATCAGTGATCGGGCCAAACGCATCTAACGAAATGATGATGCCCGATAAGCTCAGCATGCTGATCACCGCAATGGCAATGCCGTAAAGCCCTGCAAGTTCGTAGCAACCGAGGATCGAGGCGGCGATTAAGAGCACGGGCAATGTGGTCGAGTGATGACCGACACTGATCCCAGCGATAATGTTTGTGGCATGTCCTGTTTCCGAGGCATTAGCAATGCTTCGCACGGGTTTGTGCGCGGTGGAAGTGTAGTAGTTGGTTATCCACACGGTGGCAAACGTCAGTACGATGCCGATCACCACACAACTAAACATCGAGGATGCGGTTACCAGTTTTCCGGAAAATTCCAATCCGTTAGGGAACAACGATTGTGTTGCTGGGTAGATCAGCAGGGCCGAGAGAATGCCACTGATGGCTACACCGCCGATTAGGGCATTTGTTGCGTTGCTTTTGCTAACATTGACAAACCAGATGCCGGCAAGAGAACCAAGGATCGCGAGACCGCAAATGATAAAGGGAAAGATGATGGCGGCGGCGGCATGCCCCGTCGATGTCAGGTATCCGATCAGTACAGCGCCAATCAAGCTCACCGCATAGGTTTCAAAAACATCGGCTGCCATGCCTGCGCAGTCGCCGACATTGTCACCCACGTTATCAGCGATCGTTGCAGGATTGCGTGGGTCGTCTTCGTGCAAGTTTTGTTCGATTTTCCCGACCAAATCCGCACCCACATCGGCGGCTTTGGTGTAAATGCCGCCACCGAGTCGAGCAAATACGCTGATGAGCGAGGAGCCTAAGGCTAGGCCGATCAAGGAATCGATCGCGGCACGATCACTCTGGGTGAAATACTTGACGATGAGGTAAAATGCACCCACCGAGACAAGACCGAGCCCGACGACTAACAATCCCGTCACGGCACCGCCATTGAAGGCCACGCGCAAGGCGGGGCGAGGTCCCACCGATGCGGCTTGGGCGGTGCGAACATTGGCGCGCACGGCGATGTTCATGCCAATGTAGCCAGCGATCAGTGAGCATACGGCACCAACCACAAAACCTGATGCTGTCGTCCAGTTGCGCAGGAAGCCCACGGCGACCACCATCACCAGTGCGATTGCAGAGATTGCCATCACCTGACGATGCAAATAGGCAGCAGCGCCCGCTTGAATCGCGGCGGCAATTTCTTTCATCCGATCGTTGCCCGCACTCGCGGCTAAAACAGAACGAATCAGCCAAAGTGCGATCAAAAGGCTAACAAAGCCGAGTACGATGGACGTAGTAATCCCGTGATGGGTCAATAGATTTTCAAACATGGTAATTGCGTTGGTAATGGGTCAGGTCAGAATCTCTGCTTGATGATTTCTGACAAGAAAATTTTTCATGAGAATTTGTATGACAGGATAATGGTGCCTATGCAGTTTGAAGCCGCCAATTTTTCTTATCTTGAAAAACAGTGATGAATTTGCTCTTAGGCAGTAAGCCTGTTCCACAGCTATTTTCCATCGTGTGCGTTTCGGGATTGTAATTCACTGCCAGTTCGGTTTTCACTCGCGCGCGCATGGCGGAGGGATTTTCATTTGAGTCATTGAATAAAGCACAACGGGATGCCGTGGGAGCCATTGATGGCCCCGTGATGATTCTCGCGGGTGCAGGAACGGGGAAAACCCGGACGGTGACTTGCCGGATCTCGAACATGCTGGAGCGTGGCGTGGCTGCGCGAAACATCCTTGCGGTGACTTTCACCAACAAAGCGGCCTCGGAAATGCGCGAGCGGATCGGCGGCATGGTCTCGAAAGCCGCGGCTGAGGAGATGACCGTTTGCACCTTCCACTCACTCTGCGTGCGTTTGCTTCGCGGTGGCATTGATCGGCTCGGCTACAAGAAAAATTTTGCGATCTACACCGGTAGCGATCAGGTCGGATTGATGAAGCAATTGCTAGTTCGCAAGGGCGGTGCCAACTGCACGCTCAAGCCAGAGCAAATCCTCGGGGCCATATCTAAGGCGAAAAATGCGGGCCTTGATCCCTCGCAGCAGGATGACGAATTCATCGGCATTTTGGCGACTGCCTATCAGAACGAACTGCGTGCGCAGAACGCCGTCGATTTCGATGACTTGCTTTGCCTTGGTGAAAAACTGCTCACCGAGCACGAAGATGTGCGCAATGCATTTCGCGAGTTTTATCAACGCGTTACAGTTGATGAGTTCCAAGACACCAACGCCCTACAGATGCGTTTGCTGCAACAACTCGTTGGTCCGCCGTATCACGTTTGCGTGGTGGGTGATGACGATCAATCGATCTACGGCTGGCGTGGTGCCGAGGTGGCGAACATTTTGCAGTTTGAGAAATTTTTCCCCAATCCGCGGGTGATTTTGTTAGAAGAAAACTATCGCAGCACCCATGCCGTGTTGCATACGGCGAACAGCCTGATCAAGCACAACGTCGGTCGTCGTGCTAAGGTGCTGCGCAGCACACGTGTCGGCGGTGCTCACGTTCGCGTGGTATCGATGCCAGGCGATGCCGAAGAAGCAGAATTCATTGCCGAGGAAATCATCGAGGAAAAAAATCTCGCCAAAAAAGCGTGGGAAGATTTTTCGATTTTGTTTCGCACCAATGGCCAGTGTCGCAAGCTGGAAGAAGCCTTGCGTGAGCGTAAGATCCCGTATCGGATGGTGGGCGCTCAGAGTTTCTTTGATCGACGTGAAATCCGCGATGTCATCGCCTACGCGCAACTTCTCGCTTCGCCCGAGGCCGATGTCGCACTGCTGCGCGTGTTGAATGCTCCGAATCGTGGCATTGGTCAGACCACTGCGGTGCTGGCGACCGATTATAGTCGCGAGACTCAGAAAAGCGTGTGGGAAGCATTGTGTGATCCGGCATTTACCCAGACTCTGGGTGCGAAAGCGCGGGGATCGATCGAAGATTTTGTTGCGATGATTGCCGGGGCGAAAACGCGAATCGACATCGCCAAGGAAAATGCCGGCAAGGTGTTGCGTGAGATGATCACCGAGATGGATTACATCCCTTGGTTGATGCGTGGATGCAAAACCGAGAAAGAGCGCGATGCGCGCACGGAAGGCATTGGCAGCATCATTCAGCAGCTCGATGATTATTCCGCGAAAGGCAAAAAATTGCAGGCATTTTTGGATGCTGTCTCGCTCAGTTCTGAACGCGAAGACGACCTCGAGAGCAAGCAAGGAGTAACCTTGATCACACTGCATGCCTCGAAAGGTTTGGAATTCCCTTATGTGTATTTGGTGGGACTCGAAGAAGGCACCTTGCCGCACAAACGCAGCATTTCCGAAGGCACACGTGATGAAGAACGTCGATTGCTCTACGTCGGCATCACTCGCGCTCGCGAGCGTCTGACGCTGACCTATTGCGCCAAGCGCATGAAGTATGGCGAGGAAGTCGGTTGTCAGCCGAGCACCTTTCTAGATGAACTTGACGGAGAATTTTTGCTCGTCAGTTCGTATGAAGAAATCATGGGACGAGAAGCTAACGAAGATGAACTCAACAGCTTTTTCAGTAGTATGAAGAACATGTTTGATGAGTAAGGGCAAGGAGGATGTGCGTCTCGCATGTCTCGGATATCAGGTTTTTAAACAAATTTCCCACTCGCTTTGCCTCTCTCTCCATGCTTGAATCTCGCAGATGAAAGAGCGAGTGGATGCGTTATTGGTAGCACGAGGTTTCTGTGATTCGCGGGAGCAGGCGAAGCGCCTTGTTTTGGCCGGAGAAGTGCGCAGCGGCGATCGCTTGATCGAAAAGCCGAGTGTCACGTTGGAAACGGATGCTCCTTTGGAGGTGAAGGAAAAGCTCAAGTATGTGGGGCGTGGTGGATTGAAAATGGAAGGTGCGCTCGAAGGTTTTGGAATTGAAGTCATAGGCTTGATTTGCGCCGACATCGGTGCTTCGACAGGAGGGTTTACTGATTGCTTGCTGCAACGCGGAGCTGCCAAGGTTCATGCGGTGGATGTTGGAACGAATCAATTGGCGTGGAAAATTCGCAGTGATCCGCGGGTGGTGGTGAAGGAGAAATTCAATGCTCGCCACATGGTGCCAGATGATCTCGGCGATCCGATTGCTCTTGCGGTGATGGATTTATCTTTTATTTCTCTAACGAAAGTATTGCCCGCTGTTTTCTCCGTCTTGGGCGAAGGGGGACAAGTTGTGTGCTTGATCAAGCCGCAGTTTGAGCTAGAACGTCATGAAATCAGCAAGGGTGGCATTGTGCGTGATGAAGCTTTACGCGAGAAAGCCGTGGATAAAATACGTAAATTTGTCACCGAGGATTGTGGAAAAGAGTGGAGAGGTTTGATGCCTTCACCGATTACAGGTATGGATGGCAATCATGAATTTTTGGCGTGGATTGGGTGATTGACCCTGCGCAAAATATTTTGATAATACCTCCATGTGGTATTATTCGGAAAATAATCAGCAGTTGGGTCCTATCAGTGAAGAAGACCTCAAGCAAAAAACGCGCAGCGGTGGACTGAAACCAGCTACACTGGTTTGGAAAGACGGCATGAGCGATTGGACGTCGATTGCGGAACTTCCTGAATTGGCTATTGCCATTCAGAGTTTTCCTGCACCTGCAGCACCGGCTCTGAGTAAGCCAATTGCTTCCGCAAACCCTTATGCCACTCCTCAATCTACGTTGGTGCAGCGACCAGCGATGCAAATGGCTCCATCGGGAGCATACATCAATTCCGGCGGAATTCTGGCATTTGCAATTGTGACAACAGTTTTGTGTTGTTTGCCGTTTGGGATTCCTGCAATTGTTTATGCTGCAAAAATCAATTCCCAGCTTGCATCAGGTGATACGATGGGAGCCCATGATTCTGCTAGCAAATCGAAGATGTGGAGTTGGATTTCGCTAGGTCTTGGTGTGCTATTTACGATCCTTTTCTTTAACTTGGGAGCTGCGGGAGCATTGGGGTAATCTTCGTAATTTATTTAATGAGAGTAATGGTGCGTTGTGTCGCTCCGGCATGCATTTCTAGGACATTAGTGGCCGATGTTGTCATTTCGCGTTGCATTTTTTTGTTAGGAAAAAGGTCTTTCAATGTGCGAGTCAGATCTTGGGCATTCTTCACGCGCAGCGCTGCATGTTTTTCTAACAAACGGCTAACGAGAGGCTCGAAGTTTTCCATGTGCGGACCGAATAGCAGCGGCTTGTTTGCAATGATCGCTTCGGCGGGGTTTTGTCCTCCGATGGCGAGAAAGCTTTTGCCAATGACTACGCAGTCGGCATGAGCTGTCCAATCCCGCAGCTCGCCTGTGGTATCGACAACAAGGCAGGCATCGCCTTCATTTCGAGATCTTTCAGGCTGTGAGCGGAGATGAACATCGAACCCGCTGGATTGCAATGCATCCGCGACTTCGTGGCGGCGTTCAGCATGCCTTGGGACGCAGAGAGGAAATGCTCCAGCGCTGCGGATAGCCGAGCATAGTAGTAATTCTTCTCCTTCGTGGGAGCTCGCGATGAGCACGATTGGTTTGCCATTGGTGAGTGGTGTCAGGCGGGCGGCGAATTCGGGGCGCAGTTGCGGTGCGGCATCGGCTGCGGGATCAAACTTGATGCTGCCACAAAGATGAAGCCGTGATGCATCGATGCCGATGTTGACAAAGCGCTGCCGATCACATTCCTCTTGCACGGCGAATGCCGAAATGTGCTGAAATAGAGGTGAAATCCAATGTCGCAGGGAGGTAAAACGTTTCTCTGATCGGGCACTGAGGCGGGCGTTGACCATTTGCACTGGAATG
>CANHKJ010000082.1 GCA_947460915.1 Verrucomicrobiia bacterium | reverse complement strand
TCGGCTCTCGTGATCATGAATGCGCTAGAAATTTATCTCGCGAGAGATTTGCTCTATTCGCCTTGGGGCATGGTTGCATTGAACCTCGCATTCATCGCAGCGATCTGGTTTTGGGCGACAAGAGAAAGCATTGCTTTTTCGCCAAAATCCTAGATTCCGATCGACTGATGATAGGCACAATAGCCAAATAGAATGGTCAATGCCAACCAGGCGAAATTGCAAATCCAGTGGATGACTGTTTCGCGCTTCTTCCCTTGCCAAAACTCACGTTTGTAGACAAACCATTGGAAATAAAAGCGTAAACCCCAGAAGATGCTAAATGAAATGGTGAGCCAACGTGCGCCCCGTGATTGTTCAAGAAAAATCGCCGGTTCGAACAAGCAAGGCGCTCCCATCATGAGCAATACCACGCAGATAAAAATCGCATGGACATGGAAAATGGATTCGTTCACGGGAGACATGCGCGCTGCCTCGCTTTTCCATGCGAGACTTTTGCTGATCGGAAAATGAAGTAAGGCCAGGGCGAGCAGCCCGGCACCAGCGATGCGCAACAAAATCATAAGAAGTTCGTTCATGATGATATCAGTTGAAAAACGCGGATCCATGGGGTGATGGAAAATTCTTTGCAGCAGGTCAAACCAGCAGAAGTCCATGAGTGCTGCCATGTGGCACGTGAGTGAAAATGAAGGAATCCTGGGCCGAAGGCAATGAAATTTGCTAGATTGCGCGTATGCTCGATGATGACGATGCTGCCGTCTGGTGTCAGCTTTTGTTTCGCCTGCATGAACCAATCAATGCGTTGCTGTGCGTTCCGCAGTTCATGGATGGCGAGCATTCCGATGATAATTTGCGCTCGTGGAACATGGCAGGGCCAATGATCGAAGTTGCAAGAAAAGGCATGCGGCGCGGGCGGATGCAAATGTCTAGCACGCTGAATCGATGCTTCGGTCATCGTTTTCGCATCGTAGTGATCGAGTATATACCACGATTGAGGTTGGAGTTTTTCGCGCAGTGATTCGGAGCAATCATCAAAACCGGTGTAGCAACAAATTGCTGCATCCATTGACTTGGGAACATGCAGTTTTGCGAGCCAATGCCAGCGATAAAGGTCCGAGCAATCATAGACGAGGTAAGAGACGCCTAACGAAACGAGTAAAAAATATCCTGAACCGAGTAGTGCACAGAGTGCTGCAAGTTTGATCCAAAAATGATCGACGGCAGTGATGGTGATTGTTGCGCTGAGAGCCACACCCAGTGCAGTGGCATAGTACGGCCAATTGAAGCGCGCGATGCTGGCAACACCACTCCATGATTTTCGACTGTTCATGCGTGATCTACTCCTTTCATGATGACACCTTTTTTCCAATGATAATCGACGTCGGAAACTGCAAAGGCATTCGCAAGAATGGGCTTCGTCTGAGAAAAAGGTGGCGTGTGCAGTTTTGCGACTTCGGCATGATGCACGACCACAGGGCGCGGCGTCCAACTTTCGCGCGCACCTTCGACGACGACAAATGACCTATCACCAAGCGGGCTAAATGTGAAAGGCATAGGACCTGCAAATTGTCGCGCCTTTCGCCAATCAGGAAATGGAGAGTCGTGCGGTAGCTCTGCGTCGTCCTTTTCTTCGAAATGGATGTCGAGGCTCATTTGATTGCGCGAATCGTGCGCGATGATGCGCGAGCCCAAAGTTTCTTGTTGCTGAGCTAAACTAATCTTTTCATAGCGATAGCCCGTCATGCGATTGGCTAAAAAGACCATGCTGTCGCGATCGGTCTCGCTGCCGATAATGTAAAGGCCGCGCATCGTTTTGCCTTGGTCATTGCTGAGGCGTGTGAAAATCCGATAGCCAGCCAGGAAAAACGAGCGGCCGAGAAATTTGGGCATGAATGCGGGGCGCATCTCTTTGGTCCAGACCATAACAACGGTGAGGAATCCGAATCCGTTGTATTCATCCAGAGCTAAGCCACGTGGTAGCAGAGGGCGTAGCACGTCAGAGGGAAGCGCATACGATAGTGCAACGACGCGATCGAAGTGTGCTTTGACGGCAAAAGGGTGTTGCTGCAACCATGACATGGCTGAATCTACGCGCAAAAGTGGCTAAAAGGCAAATTCCGATGTCGATTTAACTTCATTTATGGAGCACAAATTTTTTCCTCAGGATGCGGTCTTGCGCATTTGCATGGTGTGCGCTAAAAAATCCCTGTGGCAGCCAAAAAACAACAAAGCCCCGCGAGTCGGATTCACGTGATCGTGGGGACGGATGAAGGTCAGGTACGCGAGGCGGCCTTGATGGTTTGGAAAGATCTAACGGGTGGCGTGGATGATGGATTCACTCATGAGACGATTGAGGGCAATGCGGGCAACGTCGATGAAGCGTTGACGATTCTGGGGAAGACGGAACAAGCCTTGTTGACGTATTCGATGTTTGGAGGCGATAAGGTTGTTTGGTTGCGCAATGCAACGTTCATGGGTAACGACCGAACAGCTGAGTCCGAATCGACGATTCAAGGCATCGATGGACTTCTGCAATTGCTCAACAAAGGACTGCCTGATGGTGTTTCTTTTTTGCTCAGTGCATCGAAAATCGACAAACGGCGGGGCTTTTGGAAATTCCTTGAAAAAAATGCCGCGGTTCAGGTCTATGATAAAATCGACATGTCGCGCGATGGTTGGGAAGAGCAAGTCGCGGCCTTGGTTCTGGATAAGGCGCGAGATGCTGGTTTGACCTTCGAGGATGAAGCGTTAGAGCTTTTTGTGATGCAGGCCGGAGAGGCTACCAATCAAATTGTCAACGAGCTAGAGAAGTTGCGTCTCTATCTTGGCGAATCGACAACAGTCACCGTCGAAGCCGTTCGCCTGATGGTGCCCTTAAGTCGTGCAGGTGTGATTTTTGAGACTGGTCGTGCCTTGCAATCGGGTGATGCAGCACGGGCGATCGCGTTGATTGACGAGCAACTCGAAATGGGTGAGTCGTCAGTCGCGATTATGCGAGCATCGATTATTTCCACGGTGCGCAATATGTTTATGGCACGGATCTTGATCGATCGAGCCAAAGCATCGCCTTTCAACTATCGCGATTTTGAATCAGCAGTCAATCGCATGCCGATTGAGGAAAAGGCCTGGCTTCCGCAGAAAAAATCCGGCGATGGAGTGAACATTTACCCCTTGTTCATGTCGGCAAAAGGAGCCATGGCATTTACGTTAGAGAGTTTGGAGCAAATTCTTCATGCAACCGCAAAAGCCGATAAATTGTTAGTCACAACTGGGCTGGATGAGCGCTTGGTGTTGCATCGTCTGGTGACGGAAATCGCGACATCTGCTCTTCCACCCGATGCGAGAAAGGCCGCGCGACGTTGATGAAAAGCATTGCCATACTTCTCTTGATTGGTGCAGCAGCGGGTTTGCTAGGGGCTCTTTGTGGCGTTGGCGGAGGTATCGTTATGGTGCCAGCTTTTGTCTTGGGCTTAGGCATGGAGCAAAAGCAAGCGGTGGCAACATCAATGGCGGCTGTGGTGGTGACAGCGGTGGTTGCGACGGCGAATAACATGCGCGTAGACCAGTTGATTCAATGGAAAACCGTTTTGATTGTTGCGATTAGCGCGGCGGTTTTTTCATGGATCGGCAGTGATTGGATGAAACAACTTTCCAGTCCGATGCTGACCAAGATTTTTGCCGTGCTAATGATTCTCGTCGGCCTACGGATGTTATGGAAGTGATGATCACGTGTGATCAGCGAGTTTTCTGAAATACCATGAAGTGCTGCCAAGGCAAATGGCGTTTGTTCGAGACGAGAGTGAATCCTGCTGCGGCGAATTCTTTCGCTGCTTGAGCCTCGGTCATTTTGTGCAGTGGCTTGATCGGCACCCGAGGATCCTCGGCGCGAAATTCTAACAGAAAAATGCGGCCATGAGGTTTGAGGGCTCGGTGGAGTGACGCAAGCATCTCGGCGGGATGGGAAAATTCATGATACGCATCGACCATCAGCGCGGCATCGAGTGAGTTCGCGGGAAGTCCCACATCGTCGATCTTGCCAAGATGTCCGCTGACATTTTCAATCTTGAGTTCGTCGGCGCGTTTGCTGAGGAAATCGAGCATTTCTTGTTGGATATCGACAGCGATGACGGAGCCTTGGGGGACTTTCGAAGATATGCGGAACGAATAATAGCCGGAGCCTGCACCAATGTCTGCAATGACATCAGTCGGCTTAAGATCCAGTGCATCAATGGCTCGGCTAGGAGCTTCTTCGCGTTCGCGCTCATCGCGCTCTAACCAACCGATGGCGGGATGTCCCATGACATGCGAAATTTCCCGCCCAAGGTAAAATTTTCCGATACCATCTGGGCTGGCTGTGCGATATTCATATTCAGGCGCGACAAGCAATGTAGGAGTGTTGCTCAGAGTCGTGGTTTGAGGCTCGATGATTCGAGCTTTGTTTTTTTGCAGAAAAAAAGCAGAAAATGCAGCCAAAATGCACAGCACAATGAGAAGTAGAAATCGGTTCATGCATGCATTCAAGCGTGCTTCTGAATTAACGCAAGAGAATCCTTCACTCGCCGCGTTGGAGTGTGAGAAGTTGCTGAAAGGCGACGGTTAATTTTTCGTATTGATCCTCGTTGAGAGAAGTCTCTTGAAGGAGGCGATGCTGAAACAATTCTGCTGGTTTGCTCAGTCGATCATCAATGTCAACATCGGTTGTCGTGGAATCGCGCTCCAGTTGCGCAGATGAGAGGGGACGTTGTTGCATGACGCGTATGACGGTGAAGGGGGCATCAGCGCAAAGCTCGTGAATGCGATTGGTGATGACATCGCCTGGAATATGATCCGAGAGAATAACTTCAACCCATGGAGTCAATGCTGGTGCTTCGCTCGCGAGCGTTGCTGCTTTTTCATGTAATTTTTGTTCGATTGCGGTGCTGTCAGACTTGATCTGAATGAGTTTACGGGTGAGCGGGATGGGGATGCTTCTTTGGCTGAGCGTAAAATCATCCTGAATTTCTAACAAGCGTAGTTCTTTGCGGTCTGTCGATTCGCTAAAGCTCAGAGGGATTGGCGAGCCTGCATAGCGAATGGTTTCGTGGCGACCGCAGGCCTGAGGGCGGTGAAGGTGGCCGAGGGCAACGTAAGCGAAATCGGCGGGAAATTTGTCAGCGGGAAGGGCACCGAGGCCTCCAATGTGGATTTCTCTCTCACTATCCGAGCTGTTTGATCCTGCAACCGTGAGATGTCCCAGCGCGATGAGCGGAATTGGTGCGGGATAAAGTTCACGTGCACGCGCAGCTGCTTGCTGATAGATTTCCGTGATGGATTGATTGAGCGCGCTCTGAATCTCAGCTGCGCTCTGTCCCGATTGACCAGAGCGGAGATCTTTATCGCGAAGAAAGGGAATGGCTGCTAGGATGAGTTGCGGGTTTTCAGCAGAAGGAATCGGGATTAATGCGTCGAGAAGATCTGTCGGCAGATGTCCGATGACGTGGGTGCGCAATAATTTCAGCAAGGGCTTTGGAGCTTCGAGATGAGCCGGGGAGTCGTGATTGCCTGCGGTGACAATGACTTCGCAATCGCTTCGTTGATGGAGCGCGGAGAGGAATTGAAAATATTGCGCTACTGCTGACTGCGGAGGATTGGCGGAATCGAATACGTCACCTGCAATCAATAGGACGTCGATTTTTTCATCGATGATGCAATCGAGCAAGAAATCGAGGAACTGTGCGTGTTCAGTCACGCGCGAGAGATCACCTAACAGCTTTCCCAAATGCCAATCTGCGGTGTGCAGGATGCGCAACATGATCAGGCAGAGTGAATGTAAGGGGCGACTAGTGCGGTGTAGTCCGCATCAGCAAGGCCATTGTTGCAGAGTTCGGTCATGCGCGCGGAAACCGTATGAATGCAGGGCACCTCGAGACCCGCTTCGGCGGCCAAAGTCATGGCATAGACGGAATCCTTGCGCATGTTATCGAGCGAGAAGTGGGTATCAAAATCACCGCGGAGCATGCCGGGAAGTTTCATTTTGACCAAGGCGGAAGCAGTGCCGTGTTGGGTGATGGCATTGGCAAATGAATCTGCGGAAATACCGTGTGCCAGTGAAATGGCTTGAGCCTCCGCGAGTGCTTGTATGTTGCACGCGGCGATCAAATTGGTGGCAAGTTTGACAATCGTAGCATTGCCGATTTTTCCCATGCGAATCACGGCGGATGCGGTGGGCGCGAGGATTTCTTCAGCATGCGCGATGTGTTCTTCGTCGCACGCGAGGTAATACATCAGCTTACCATCAGCGGCGGCGAGCTTTGAGCCTGTAAAGGGAGCATCAATGAAAGTGCATCCTGCGGCCTTGCACTGATCCGCGAGCCAAAGTGTTGTGGCAAGGTCAATAGTCGAGTGGTTGAGCACCACATGGGAAGCCGTGAGATTAGCTTGAATAGCGGAAAAAATTTCGCGCATGGCCTGTGCATCCTTCAGGTAAAACGAAAGGATTTTTGAGGCTTGTACTGCAGCTTGGGGTGAGCTTAAGGTGTTAGGCAAATTCTTAGGCGTGCGATTCCAGCGGGTAACCTGGTGGCCAGCAGTTTCTAAATTTTCGGCACATCGCGAGCCGATGATGCCCATGCCAAATACGCTAATATTCATGATGTTGTAGATTGTTATGAGGGCTTATTGTCCGTTCTGCAATTGTTGCAGGGTCTTGCGGCGAAATTGTTCATCGCGCACTTTTTTCAAATATTCAAAGTAGCGTTGCTGAGCAGCGAGATCTGGATTGGTGGTGACAGCACGCTGCTGAGCACCGTATTTTTTCCACGGCCCGTAGGGCACTTGGTTTTCCTCGACGAATCGCCAATGCAACTGGCTGGAATCGGAAATGCCAAGGTAGTCTCGCACAGCGGGTGAAATATCGATGCCTGCGCCTTTGTTACTCGTATTGACGGGGCGTTTGTCTCCAAAAACATAAGGCCAATCATCAACAACAAAGGGCCCGACGTCCTCCCATTGGGCGTAACAAGAGCGGTTGTTGGAATAGACTTGGAGCCAACGACCTTTCAATGTTGATTGATTTTTGCCGTTGGTGGAGCGATTGAACCATGGTACGACACGGCTGGCCTCTGGACGATATCCCACTCTCGTTTTGTCGTTGTAGGGAAGAGCAATGTAGAATGGATTGAGCTTGGGCACGAAATTTTTAGGCCGGAACTCGCCGGTGCTGTGTGATGCAATGCGTCGGTTGGGATCTGGGTCATCATAACCACCGAAATTGCGCGCCCATTGGAGATCCCAAGATGAGATGTGATTTGGAACCGGGTTGTTTTGTGTGGGTTGCTCTCCGACCCAGAAAGTGGTTGAGTTGATGTGAAGCTTCCATGGGTAGAGGGTGCGCCCCGCGGGAGCTACCTGACGTGAGGGCACATTGCTGCGGGTAGCGGAAGGGATAATCACTCGTGGCGCCGACTGCGCAAAGGTTTGGGAAATTCCAGATAAAGCCCAGACGACCATCGAGCAAAGCGCAACGGTGCATGGTAATGGAAATCTGCTACAGAGTAATAGACGCATGCTATACGAAAAATCCGTGTTGTGCGGGAGGACAGGGGACCAACAGAGTAGCAGGTCGTAAAATCAATTCAAGGACTATTATCCATTCGATGTTTAGCTGGATTCGCTGATATTTCTAGGAAATAAGCCATTAAAGCCTGTGTTGATATATTTTTCGATCTTGGTAGCGAAGAATTTTTTATTTCGAAAATGGGATCAGAGAAAATGGCGGAGCGAGAGGGATTCGAACCCTCGGTGAGGTCACCCCCACGCTCCCTTAGCAAGGGAGTACTTTCGACCACTCAGCCATCGCTCCACGATAGTGTATTCGGTCGCGCGTCTGATACACAGAATTCATGCAGCTCGTCAACCATTAGCGAAGATTTTTTTGATTATTTTTTCCCATACCTGCATCAGGTTGTTTGCTTGCCTAATTCTTTTCCTGTGCTTGACTCATTTCGTGATGCGACAACTTACGCTTGCGACCCTTCTAGTTCTCCTGACTGCTTGTGCAAAGGAGCCCAAAAAAGAAGAAGAGGTAAAAAAACAACCGAAAACTGAGACCACAAAATTGGTAGCACGCGTGCAGTCGCGTCCAGGAGGGAAGGATTTTGTATTATTAGAGGCGTATGGAAAATGGACATACGCCGATGGAGTCAATCTCTACAGTTATGGCGAAGGTGGCAGAACTGCGGCGTTAGTGACTAGCGGTGAAAAATTGGGCCAGTTTGTGGCTGCAGATCTCAAATCGGGGACAGTCGAAATCGGCGATGCTGTGTATCACCGCCCCCAACGCATCAATGAGGAAAATCCTCAAGCCGATGAAGTCGCTGCGATTCCGTCTGCGCCAACGGCTCCACCAAGCGACACGAACTCAGCCGTGATCGAACCTGTGCCGGAAACCCTCGTTCCTGTCGATGGCAACCGTGGAAGTGCACTCAAGCCCGCTTTGCCAAAATGGCAGGAAAATTAAAGCACTTACGGCAACAAACGTCTCACCAATTCTGGATCGGGCAAAGCGCAGGTGTCTGCTTTGCCAAACCAGCGGATGCGATTGCGTGCCACTGTGCGGTAGAGCAGCTCGCGAACAGATCGCGGCAACATCTTGGCAACGAGCAGCACTTTCCACAGGCCGCCTAGCGCGCGGAGCGATTCGAGAAGGGCATCGAATCGATAAAAAACTTCCCCATCAGCCTCGCGACACACAACCATGGTGCCATCGTCAATGGCTGCATATTTACCGAATTCTTTGGCCGCTGCGATTTCTCCTTGAAGCGGGGCAAAGCGTAGGTGGTCATGCCGATCATATTTCGCAAAAAAGCGAACGGAGCGCGAGCAAAGCCCGCAGTCACCATCAAAAAATACGATCCATTTCATGGCATATGTCAGCCGACTTGCGGTTGGAAAAATGTTTGCATGCGACGATGCAGGTCATCATAGAAGCTCTTCTTCATCGCTTCCAATGCGGCAACTTGCTCTGCTGAAGAGTTTTCGCGCATGCTTTCCTGTTGGCGCATTTTTTCGGCAAAAGCTTGCTCCATTTCGATCATCGAATCGAGAAATTCTCGTGCCGCTCGCGAATGCTCAACGCCATCGATCAACGCGGCTTCGAGCCGTTTGTTGCGCGTGACTGCGATCAAATTGCTGTTTGCCATTTGCGTCATGTAGCGCTTGTGGCTTTGCAAAAAGGCTTTGTGCTCGCCTTCGAAGCTGACTTCATCACGATCCAGTAAGGTATCGTAAGGACCCGACTTAGTGAAAAATTTCACGATCAAAGGGATGGTGTCGACCAACATGAATAGCGCAGTGAGAATCATGTAGGTGTAGTAGGCAAATTTTCCGCCTTCGCTTCCGGCCTCGAACAATTTGTGCAGTGCGAGTGTCTGCGTCAGCACGTCTTTTCGAGGCTCGGCGCGGATCGCATCGATGGTGGCGCGCTCATCACCCGCCACGCGGGCGAGTTCTTCTTGCACTCTCTTGAGTTCTTCCAATCGTGTGTCAATCTGCTGTTTGATGGTCTGACGCAGGTCATTTTGCTGCGCAGTAAATGATGCAGCTTGGTCGTTTTCCACTTTGCGTTTTAGATCGGCAACCCGATCAGCTTCGGCTTTGTTGGCGAGTTCGATCTCTTTCAATTTCGTTTCGAAGGTGGCAATCGCACCAGACTCCGCAGCACGAATCTGGGTTTCCAGCGCTTTTTTCTCAGCGGTGAGATGTTCTAGCAAACCACCGAGACGTTTGGATTCCTCTCGGCGCGGTTCTAGCTGGTCGGAACGGATCGAGCGAGCGCGCGGACCTTCGCCAGAAAGTCCCGAGCGCTGGCCATTGAGCTCACGCTCGAATTCCGCCTGCCAAAAGCCGAGTTCGGTCTGTAACTTGGTGTATTGCGGAGTCAGTTCTGTGGACTGTGCTTCGATGGCCGTGAGGCGATCGGTGAAAGGCTTGGTCGCTTCATCGGTGGTTGCTTTGAGCTCTTTTTGTTGCTCTGCCGTGAGACCTGGAATCGCAGAATCGGCATCTTCGGTTTCTTGAATGATGAATTTAGCTTGGAACGATTCGTTCCATTTGAGGCGCTGCTCAGCGATTGCTTCTTCGAGACTGGTGATGTTCGTGCGTACTTTTTCCTTAGAAACATCGAACTTCGCGCGTGTGGTTTCAATCAATGCTGCGCGTTCGGATTCGATCACTGATGAAATGGTATCGCGGAACAGCAATAACACCAAGGGGTGGGCGATAGTGATGCCCATGAGTATCGCTACCACAAAGCGCAGCGCAAATTGTCCCATTTTTCTGATCGGCGACATGAAGGGCCGATAGGATGCGAGCAAGGCGCGGTCGATCGTCAAAATGATGAAGGCCCACACAGCAGCGACGCTGAAGATCACCCAGTTGTTTTCTGTCAGTGTCGAGAGCGCGTAAGCGCAAGCGATGAATGCAAAGGCACAAGGCACGAGCACTGTGCAGCCAAAAGCAACATACTTGCGCTGTTCCCAGTTCGGGCATTGTTCCAAAGTCTCGGTTCCCGCTCCTGAGAGCCAGAAAAATGCCCGTTTGAGGGTGGTGGTATTCATGATAGTAGCTTTGAGTCCGATTTACGCAAAAAATTCGACGAATTATACAAAAAATTGGCGAATGGTGAAAAAACGTCGCTGGAATGAATTGATCAGACGCGCTTGTCGCGCCGTAGCCTTGGCGTAGGAGGAAAGTCCGCAAAGGCGCGAAGTCGCAAAGGTCTTATGTCTTACGTCTGAAAATCTGATGTCTTTTTTACTTCTTCTCCCGGCTTTTGATCAGAACGGCGTGCGCAGCTTTAGCCATTTCGCCTGCACC
>CANHKJ010000081.1 GCA_947460915.1 Verrucomicrobiia bacterium | reverse complement strand
TCAAAGACCGTTTGCCCGAAGTGTTTTTTACCCACATAGCCCAAGGCAAAATGCTCTGCCACACTCGTCAGCGTGCCGGACTCTTGTCCGTCTAACAAAAGGGTGGCGCCGACGGGGACTGTTTCAGTCAATGAAAAATGCGTTAGTTTTCGGTTCAACTTGCCCGCGGTTTTGATGCGGGAAATCACTTCTTGCCCGATGTAACAACCTTTTTGGTAGGAAATGGCGTGGGTCTCAATGCCTGCTTCGGGCGGTAACATGCCTTCGGTTAATTCTGCATCCCATGTGGGAACTCCTTGGGCAACGCGGATTGCTTCTGCTTGTTTATGGAGGAGCATTTCACCTGCAACCGCTTCATTCGCAGGTAGCCATTGATCGATGCCAGGCACTCCGAGCCGTGCGAAGGAAAATCCCGTTGCTTCATGGGTGATGCCGATGTGATGGACGAGGCGAAATTGATCGGAAATGTCTTCCAACACCGCATCATCGGCGATGAGGTAGCGGTCGAGTCTCGCCATGAGGAGATCTCGCAGTGCATAAGGTGCCTCGATGCGGATCTCGGGCGCGCTGGGCTCGATGAGATAGAGCGTGACATACGCTTGGAGTTTTCCTTTGGCATCGGTGACGCAAGCGGCGAGAGCTTGCTGTGGGTGAGTGAGTAGCTTGCGCACATCTTGGGTAACCTGGCCATTGAGATAGCGCACGGCATCGGGGCCGCGAAGAGAGAGTGTGCAGCGGAGTCCAAGATCAAGTGTCGGCATGGAGGGGAATCTAGGAGCAGGAAAAGCGCTTGGCAACGTTGGGATGAAAGTTTTTTTACGAGAGATGCATTTTTCCATTGCCAAACTCGGGATTCTGATCATACTTCGCGCCCCGACCGCCTCGGTGGTTAGGACACCAAGATGCAGCAATGCATCACCAATGCAGTAATGCATGGCTCGATAGCTCAGTTGGTAGAGCAGCGGATTGAAAATCCGCGTGTCGCTGGTTCGATCCCGGCTCGAGCCACCTTTTTTCTATAAAAAAACTCAGTTCATGTTTGCTGAGGTAGAAAGCGCACTTTTGAAATCGTGCAGTGTCGCTACGGCGAGACGCCGATTTATGGAAAACGTGATATGCAAAAAACCATTCTGTCCTGCATAGGATCTTCTGATTCGTGAAAAAATGGCGGGAAATTTGCCTTGGATAACTTGAAAATGCGTGACAACTAGATCAATATCGATGGCGATTACAACGATAAGATGCAACTCATGCATTTCATTAGACACTTTTTATGAGACGATTTTTTCTGCTAGTTTCCTCATCCTTCGCGGCGTTTCTGTTAGCCAGCTGTGCGATGAAAGAGCATACGGTGCAATGGTTGGTGGGACTCCCCAAAAATCAGACGCCGTCACTTGCAGAAGTGATGACGGCCATCCAGCATGATGCATTTTCGGTCGAAAATTACAATGCAGCCTTGAACAAAACTTTGGTGAATTTGTTGCTCACGCGTAAGCCTGCTGACTTGCATGGCGTCATCGAGAGCGATGGAGTTAAAATTTGGATCGATGGTGGTAACGATGAACTGAAGCGACTCAATCCTGCGCATTTTGATAGCATTGAGATCATCAGAAAAGGCGAGGGAAGTGATCAAGTCCTCCAGACTGTGAATCGTGTGGGTCTCGGAATTCCTGTAGTGATGATGCAAAAATACGATGCGCAAAAAGCGAGCGGAAAAAAACTTTTCCCTCTCAATGGACGGCATCTGCCCGCGACCGCTGTGATCGATCGTCCTGCTAACGGTTCATATGTGCTGCGGTTTTATCACACCCGTAATGTGCAGAATGTCCGATTCCAAGGTCGTTCTAGGCAACTCGCCTATGACCTTTCAACACCGCTTCACCGCAGCATGGGAGATAGGTTTCTCAACAATATAGCATTTCATGGATTGATCAACTCGGATCGTTATTTGGAGAGTACGGGTATCTATTTGCCAGATGTCTATGATCCTAACAAAATACCTGTGGTCTTTGTTCACGGGCTGAAAAGTGATCCACACATTTGGCAAAATGCGATGAATGAGGTGCTGCGTGATCCGTTGATGCGTGTGAAATATCAGTGCTGGTATTTTCTCTATCCCACTGGGCTGCCCGTTTATGCATCGGCTGAAAAACTGCGTCGTATGCTCTACATTGCTCGCAATTACTATGATCCCCTGCACAGTAATCCAAACATGAATCGGATGGTGCTGGTCGGCCATAGCATGGGGGGCTTGCTTAGTCGTATGCAAACGATCGATAGTGGTGGTGAAATTTATGGTTCCTTTTTTGTCAAGCCACTGGAGCAGCTTCATTTGAAGCAACCTACGAAACGCTTGATCCAAGAGTCAATGGTCTTTGATCGCGTGCCTTTTGTGAAGCGTGCTGTGTTTGTGGCCTCACCACACCAAGGGAGCTCGATGGCCGAAATTCCGATCATACGTGCCGTGGGAATGCTGGTGAATCCGACGAGCAACCTCGATTCCGTTACCATGGAGATTCGGCTTAATGCCTATAATGACCTCAATCCAGAGTTATGGAAATTCAAAAACCTTGGCTGCCGTAGCGTGCAGACCTTGTCGCCTGAACATCCTTTACTCAAAGCTCTCAAAAGCCGCCCGGCAACGGTGCCCTATCATTCGATCATTGCAACCAAACAACGCAATGAGAATCTTTGGCAGACCAGTGATGGTATCGTAGCTTATTGGAGCTCTCATGTCTACAATGCTCAATCCGAGCGAGTAGTCAATGGCTCGCATAGCTGCACTCGTTTGCCTGAGGTGAGCGAAGAAATCCTTCGCATCTTGCGATTGCATGCGCGCGAGTGATGTTGAGTATTCATGAGTCACTTAAGAAATGCCTCTTGCCAGCTTGGCTGATCTTTTCCAGTATTATGCCCCAAGGTAACAGTTAGGAGATACGAAATCATGAATTATTCGATCAATCATCAAGAGAAATACTCATGGCAAAGGACTTCAATTGGATGCAAGAAATTAATCCTATGTCTTTGTTGTATTCTTCACTCGCTCTGCTCGGTGCGAGCTGATGAGGTTTTTCAACCGGAGTTTTATGCTTTCTTTAATGGTATGCCAGAGATGTCTTATGACGATGAGGCAAAACTACTCAAGGAATTCGGTTATGATGGAATCAGCCAGATCTATGGGACTGGTGAGCAGTTGGAGCAGCGGGTCACAGCATACCAGAAGCAAAATCTTAAGGTATTGAGCGTCTATCTTGAAGCAACGGAAACAGCAATCGATGCCAATTTGGTAAAGCCGCTGGCAGATGGCGGCATCATTGAGTTAACGGTTGCGAAAATTTCTCCTCAGGTGATTGATTCGCTTCGCCAGACAGCAGAAATGGCTTCGCGGCTCAAAATTCGTGTCGTGCTCTATCCCCATTTGGGAAATGCCGTTGCGACCATGCCGCAAGCGATCGAAGTTATCGAGAAGGTGAATCATCCGAACCTTGGAGTCATGTTCAATCTCTGCCACTTTCTCAAGAGCGAAAAAGTACAAGATTTAGAGAGTGTTCTGTTGAAAGCGAAACCTCATCTGTTCGCTGTGAGCATTAATGGCGCTGATAAAAATGGACAGAACTGGGATACGTTGATTCAACCTCTCGACCAAGGAAATTTCCCTCAACGGCGACTGCTCGGAGTTCTCAAAAAAATGCATTTCAAAGGCCCAGTTTCCTTGCAGTGTTTCGCCGTCAAGGGTGATAAAATAACCAATCTCAAGAAATCGATAGATGCTTGGGAAAAGCTATTGAAAGAGCTTCCTTGATTGATGATTTGGTCCATTCCTACGATTGACGGCCGAGACAATCTGTTGAATCGTAACGTTGTGACGGTTTCTGCTGAAATTGTTGGGTGGGAATAAAAATCGGGCAAGTCCTACGCTATGAGTGAAGGATATAAACATGCTTTTTTCGTGAGATGAATTACGAAATCAATAGTCCGTGTTCTCCATCTTTGATGAATAACTTTACCCAGAGATCAAAGGATTCAGCGGACAGGTAGCCATGATCGGCGTCGAAAACAAAACCATGAAATGGGCTCTGTGGATCAAGATACATTCCGTATAGAGGAAGTTCAATCAATGCGTCTGCGAATAGAATCAGCGACTGGCCGTTGAGTCGCATCGGCAGATTTTCGTTATCGATGAATCTTTTGTCGATCGTGTCGGGAAAGAAATCGGTTTTGCCGCGATAAGCTGCGTATGACGTGAAGTTTTCACAGGGCCAAAAGTTCCATATTCCTGCGTCTGTCTCGCGGGATGTTCCATTGTGCTGAAGGAGAAATGATCTGAAGGATGTTGGGAGAGAAATTCCAAGGAGCGATTCAATGGCCGCAATTTGATGTTGCGATGCTGGGGGACGAAGCTCTCCTCCTAGGTTGCGTATTTTTTCGGCAATAGGGTGCATGATTAGATGGCTTATCTGATGAAAGAGTCACTTATTCTTCGGAGATGTTGCGTAGGTGCCTCTCGATTTTGCGCGCGATGGTGCTGCCGTTGCTGTATTAGTAGGTAAGTAATGCGAGCATCATTATGGGTCGTTTTCTACACCTCAATGGCTTAGGTGAAAATGATGGGTTCCGATGAACTCTACCGCATCAAGGTAGAGATGGGCTATGTCGTTTTCGGGCAACGTATCTTGTATGCTTGGCGGAAGTAGTAGAAGTGTTTTACGATCAGTGGTTACTTGCTGAAGACTCATGGTGCTTTTACGGTTCTATTCCATGAGTTCTTTGAAAAATGTTTCTTAGTCCGACAGACTTTTTCAAGCGCCGCCACGATTCCGTTATTTCCAATCTATGATCTGTCTGCTAAGACTCTTGCATGCTTGGTCTGCTTGGTATTTTCTCCTTTCTCGTTTTGGCGTGGTTGATGTGCGATCACAAAAAGTCGATTCGCTGGCGCACGGTGGCTGTTGCCTTGGCTCTGCAAGTTGGAATCGGCGCTCTAGTCTTCGGTGTGCCACGTGGCCGCGAGGCGCTGAACTGGTTTAGCAATCGTATCACCGATGCCATCGCAGCGGGAAAAAACGGCGTCGACTTTCTCTTCGGGCCACTCTCGGCAGATGGCACATCGATCGGCTTTGTCTTTGCGTTGCGGGTCTTGCCGATGATCATTTTCTTTTCCTCGCTGATTGCCGTTCTCTATCATCTCGGGATCATGCAGTGGGTGATTCGGTTGTTAGGTGGAGGATTGCGAAAAATGTTAGGAACTAGTCGTGCCGAATCTTTATCCGCTGCGGCGAACATTTTTGTCGGACAAACCGAAGCGCCCTTGGTGGTGAAACCCTATATCGCTCGGATGACCAGCTCGGAACTTTTTGCCGTGATGGTCGGTGGACTAGCCAGTGTGGCGGGTTCGGTTTTAGCAGGTTATGCCTCGATGGGTGTGCCGATGAAATATCTGATCGCCGCATCGTTCATGGCGGCACCTGGAGGCTTGTTATTTGCGAAGTTGATGAAACCCGAAGTCGAACAACCACAAGAAGGTGTATTAGCCTTTGCTGATGCCGAAGATGCGCCGTCAAACGTTCTCGATGCCGCAGCGCTTGGTGCCTCAACAGGCCTCAAGCTCGCGCTCAATGTCGGTGCAATGTTATTAGCATTCATTGGCCTAATCGCCTTGTTGAATCTGTGCCTCAGCGGTATTGGTGGACTCATCCATCAACCCAATCTCAGCCTGCAAGGCATTCTCGGCTGGTGCTTTTCTCCTGTCGCTTGGCTCACGGGAATTCCCGTCGAAGAAATGAAACAAGGCGGCACCTTGATTGGTCAAAAACTCGTGCTCAATGAATTTGTTGCCTACGGGGAATTCAGCAAAATCATGGGCGCTCTATCAGAAAAAACCGTAGCCATCTGTTCGGTCGCACTGTGTGGTTTCGCCAACCTTTCCTCCATCGCCATTCTGATCGGCGGACTCGGCGTAATGGCTCCGAATCGACGCAGCGAAATCGCCGAACTCGGCCTTCGCGCCGTCATGGCCGGCACCCTCTCCAACCTCACCAGCGCTGCGATTGTCGGGATGTTTGTTTGATCAGAATTGTGCTAACAAGAAATGGTAGAAACGACTGATACTTTACATCCATCCGTTTTAATCCGTAAATCCGTCGTTAAAAAATGCCTCGGATTACAAGATGGCGATTTTCATCTTAAGGCAACTTACCAAAATCAATCACGGGCTTTTTCGCTGCCGTGGAGGGTCTGGTGAAAACTTGATTCAATTCTACCCGATCCGAGAAAAATCCCCCATTACGCATGAAGAAGCCGTCTTTGACGAGGCCGCCCGCATAGTCGAGACGATGGCCTCCACCCGCTGTGCCGTCACCGGTGAAACGGGCGCGAGTGATCTCATGCCACTGCCCTTCCGTATCGCAGACCCATTGATTGCCATGCATGCTACTACGAACATAGTAGCCGCGTGAGGCATCGAAGTTTTCCAAAAATGAATGGAAGCCCGTGAGGTTTTTGTCGGTCTTGGGGCGTTGGAATCGTGCAATGAGTTTCCATTCTTTTTTCCCTACCTCGCCGAACCAAGCGGAATAAATTGTATGACCTTTGCCATCGGGTTGCACCGAGTTGAGAAACTTATACGTAGTGCCTGCTTTCCAAGGGAAAACGCAAATACTTTGGCCGCCTGAGCCCTCGCCGCCGAAGGCTCCTACACGCACGCCCTCGCCTTGGGCCAAAGTGAGAATTTTATGGTCCTCAGGAATGTCACGAGGATTGTCGGTCTGAAAGGGACTCCACACCGAAAATAAGATCCAGCGCTCAGTCGGGCTTTTCACCTGAATGCCAAAATACCCTTCACCGAAGCCATTTGCCATAAAATAAGAACCAATCGGATCTTGCCCCTTGGGCACCGTGATCTCGCTGTAGGCATAGCGAATCGTTTCATCGCGCGGCATGTCATAGCCCAAATGCACCGACGGCCCCCGTTTGCCCCAGTAAAACATGTTGCCTTCATTGGTCTTCACGCAGGACAATTTCACGCCAGCAGTCGAGGAGCGAACCACGACATCAGACACCTGCGCAAAAAACCCTGCCGTTTTGCTCATCCCCTGCAAATCCAAACGCACATAGCCTGCTTGACGCGCCGACAGTTTTCCTAACGAATGTTCCGCCGCGGCACCGTCTAGCAAAACTTTCCATTTCTTCTGTCCCACCGTCGCTTGAATCTCAGACTTACCCTCAACCTTCGCGAGTAGTACCAAAGAAAGCTCGCAAGCGCGATCGACATGGAAATACACACTCACCACCGAATCTGCTTGTTGCCACTGCAAACCAGCGCCGCCAAAGCCATCTCGCGAGCCCTCACTCGACTTGGTCATAAAGGCATTTCCTGACATCGGTACCTTCCACGAAGGAACTTCCTGAGCAACACAACACGTGACGAGCAACATCAACAAAGCCCACAAGCCAACCCGATTTCTTTTTTGATCTGAATTACGAAAAAACACAGATTTCGATACGGAGAGAATCGCAAAATGTTTCAGTGAAATATGTAGCAAATTTTGAAAATGAAATTTTACGAGTAGCTTTGCACCAGTGTTTTGTTCCTATAAAATGGCCACGAGCTCTACACTCGTGGCCAATATTGTTAGAATGTTCGATCAAATACCCATCACAACGAAAACGTATCCTCCGCAGGGCTGGTGCCGAGGGTGGATTGGAGTTCACCGTTGGCGGTGAGGTGATTGAGGCAATGGTAGACGTCCTCGGGATCGGCTTGGATTGCTATGGCGATTTGGGCGGCAGTTTTCGGCTCTGCAGTCACATTGCCGCGCACGGCATTGAGAGTATCGAGGAATGTGGCTGCGGCTTTTTTCCCAGCTTCGACACCTGGTTGGTGATAGGCGTTGATGTTGACCAAGGAGGCGTAGAAGGACACGGCGCGTTCGTAGAGTGCGATCAGCAAACCGACTTGGAACGGCGAAACCTCGGGGAGCGAGATGGTGATGGATTTGCGGCCCGATTGATAGAGTGCGCTGCGCGTGCCACGGAGGAAACCTTGCAGGTAATCGGCAGAGGTATTTCCTGGCTCGACTTCGATGGTGTCGCCATCGCGGCCCTTGCGGACTTCGATGAAGGTGGCGAAGAAATTCGGCACACCATCGCGAAGCTGCTGCACATAGGCGTGTTGGTCGGTGGAGCCTTTGTTGCCGTAAACGGCGATACCTTGATGCACTTGATTGCCATCGAGATCGAACTCCTTGCCGAGCGATTCCATGACCAGTTGTTGCAGGTATTTCGACATCAAGCACAGAGAATCTTTGTAAGGCAGGACGACCATGTCCTTTTCGCCTTTGCCATTGCAGCCGTAGAACCAAGAAAGTGCGAGGCGCATCGAGGCATTGTTTTTGACATCTTGCTTGCGAGTCTCAGCATCCATGGCAGCGGCACCCGCGAGCATTGCATCGACATCGATCCCTTGCAGCGCGGCAGGCACAAGGCCAACCGTCGAGAGCACACTGGTGCGACCACCGACCCAGTCTTCCATCGGGAAGCGGGTGATGAATCCTTGCGCAACTGCGTATTGACCCAGCTTAGAGCCTTCGCCGGTGATGGCCACGGCGTGTTTGCCAAAATTGAGCCCCGCCGCCTCGTAAGCCGCCTTGGCCTCGACCATGCCATTGCGGGTTTCGGGTGTGCCACCAGATTTCGAAATCACCAACACAAGGGTATTGGCGAGATTGTTTTGTCCGATCGATGCCAATACGCGATCGATGCCATCGGGGTCAGTATTGTCGAAGAAATGAATCGGCATGCGTGCATTGTTGCCGATGGCTTCCGAAACAAGCTGAGGACCGAGAGCAGAGCCACCGATGCCGATGACCAAGAGGCGTTGGAAATTGCCACCAGCAGGATTTTTCACCACGGCACTGTGCACATCAGCGGCGAATTGTTTCAATGCAGCAAGTGGCTCGGTGATTTGCGTGCGCAGGGTGTCGTTCGGTGCGAGGGCCGCATTGCGCAGCCAGTAATGACCGACCATGCGTCCTTCGTCAGGATTGGCAATGGCTCCGCCTTCGAGTGCGACCATGTCAGCAAATGCTTTGTCGATCTTACCCTTCATGGACTCATAAAAATCCGCAGGGATGTCCATGCGCGAGGTGTCGAGGGAAAATCCGTGTGCGGGGTAACGGAGCAGTTCTGTAGAGAATCGGTCAAATGCCATAACGCCGCTAGTAAAAGCCCTAGCAGCCCTAAAGTAAAACCTCAATGTGGGAAAAACGTGGCATGATGAATCGATTGCATGAACTATGCGCCAATTCATTCGTCCAACGCGAGCTACCCGCGCGGATGATAGGATTTGTGGATGTTTTTCATGCGTTGCTGATCGACGTGAGTGTAGATCTGCGTCGTCGCGATGTCAGCATGACCGAGCAATTCTTGAATCACCCGCAAATCGGCACCACCTTCTAACAAATGCGTCGCAAACGAGTGGCGCAAAAGGTGCGGATACATGTTTTGTTCGATGCCAGCTTGCTGCGCACGCTCTTTGACAATCTCGCGCACGCGGTCGGGCGAAAGAGCGCCTCCGCGGACGGAGAGAAATACATGCGAAGATGTGCGACGCTTGACCAAAGTCGGACGTTCGACGGCGAGGTAGTGCTCGATGCTGATGCGAGCTTCATCGCCGAGTGGTATGATGCGTGTTTTGTTGCCTTTACCTGTGACGCGAATGAATTTCTCTCCAAGATCCAAGTGCTCTAACCTGGCGCCACAAAGCTCGCTGAGACGAAGGCCTGAAGAATAGAAAAGTTCAAGCATGGCACGGTCGCGACTGCCTAGAGGTTTTGCAACATCAATGCTCTCTAGCAACCGAATACACTCACGAGCGTGAAGCGTCTCGGGTAAGGTTTTTTCAGGCTTGGGCGAGTGCAGAGGTTCGGCGGGATCCATGGGCAGTCTGCCTTTCGCGGCGAGCCAGCGGAAAAAAACTTTCAGATGCACAGCGGTGATGCGCAGTGATGAAGCATCGAGGCTCTCGCTTTTGCGATCTGCAAGGAAGGAGGATAGCTCATCAGTGCCAAGATCTACGAGCGAGTGCTGGTGCCGATTCACCCAACGATGAAGAGCATCGAGCGTTTGGCGGACAGAGAGTTGATAGGCAGCAGAAAGTCCACGCTCGGTAGCGATGAAAAAAATGAACTCATCGATCTCACGTCCAGGCCATGTCTGCGTGTCGCTCACGATCGATCAATCGTCGGCCAGCGCGCGACCGTATTTAGTTTTAGCATCACCCTCATGAATCAGCGTGAAGCCTTGTTTTTCCGCCTGACGGATCAAACCGTTAGCACTGATCGCAGAGCGCATGTTGATGGATAGTCCACATGCCTCGAGAGTTTGTCCCGTCCAGACGTTGCAAATGCGCGGGAAATAGTAGGAGTATTTGCAGTCGAGAAGGTAGCCATTGCCCCAGGTGGATGCCGCGATGATGCTCGGGCGACCACGTGAGTTCATCACGTTGCTGTGGTTAAGAAACGAAACGAGAGCACGAGCTTTTCTGGTGGAAATGTCCGCCCGATAGATGCGTTGACGATAACAAACATCCTGTACGTTCCAAGCTATGGGGATGATTTCAGTAACTGAGGGGGATGGCATAAAAAGAGCATGAAATACCTCCCAAGGTCGCAGCCACCGCTTCTGCATATAGGCCACACGATCGCCCCAACTCATCACGACGTAACGCGAATTTCCTTGAGGGAAAACTAGACCTTCGGGTGCTTTGTAACCGCGCTCCAGAAGCCAATCGTAGGGAACAGCGATCGAGGTATGCAAGCTATCAGCGATGAGATAGACCGAAACTTTTCCGGGAGC
>CANHKJ010000080.1 GCA_947460915.1 Verrucomicrobiia bacterium | reverse complement strand
CTGATCGAGGTGCCGCGGATGAAATCCGGCATCATCAGCAAACTGCGTTGCTGGAGACGGCTGCCTTTGGCCAGTTGTTCGAGTTGTTTCGCGAGGCGTTTGCTGAAGTTGGTTGGGTCGATGTGATAGGTGGAGATGCGCGGGACGATGCTCTCGAAAATGGTTTCACTGGCGAGTGAAATCAGGCTGCAATGGCGAGGGATTTGTCGGCCAGCGGAGGCGAACCAAGTGAGGAAGGTGAGTGCTTGGCGCGGGCGCAGCGTGAGGATGGCGCTAGGTGGATTGTTTGAGCGAAAGGCGATGTCGAGCGATTGCAGCAGTCCATCGGTGTTACCATAATCGATGATTTCGCGCACGGTGGTATCTGCGCCTGTGAAGGCACGCGCACCTTCGAGAGCCGCGATGTTGCCACGCAGTCCATCCTGCGGGACAATGACGCCGATGTGGCGGTGCCCTTTTCGCCAAAGCTCGCCCATGGCATGATTGGCTGCGGCGGCCCAATCGATGTCAACGGAAGGCAAGGCAATGCCATCATGAGGATAGCCGCGGATGATGCAGGGAGCTTGCGTTTCTTGGAATGTCTGTTGGATGGCGAGACTGGATCGATAGAGCAACCACGCGTGGCAAGGCTCTTGTTGCAAGAACTCGCGCAGGTGTTTTTGGGGATGGGGTGCATCATACCAAGCGGGAGAAAATACATCGAGGTCGATGGCTTTTTTCGCGAGAATCGAGCGGATGTGGTCCACCTCGGTGAGCATGTTTTGTGACATACGTTCGAGCCTGTGCGGCGACAGCATGCCGATGCGCAGGGTTGTCGGCTGAGGTCGCTCCTCGGCGATGAGATGGGATTTGATGAGTCGTTTCCGACCATGGGCACAAGGCTCGAGCAGTCCTTGCAAGGTGAGTTCGGTGAGACTACGGCGTAGTGTATCGCGCCCGACCTGGAGGATTTCTGCTAGGCGACGTTCGCCGGGTAATGCAAGGGGCCATTCGCCTTGGCGGATGCGTTGTGCCAACACGCGGGTGCAGTCATCGGCGAGCGATGTTTTGCTAGGCAGCAGTGGGCTAGAACGTTTCATGGGGTCAATGCGTTAGATCTTGAGCTCGCCGGCGATCTTATGGCATAGCCAGAGAGCACGCGGATGATGGAAAAACGATTTCCAGAGCGAACCTTTGAGAGTGCTCGAAACAGATCCATCGCGCTGCAGATAACCATACCATTCTCCATGCTCGTTGTCAGAAAAATGTGCAAAACTCCATTCGCGCACTTGCTCATGCATGGCGAGATACTTTGGCTCTTGGGTGAGTTGATAGGCGAGTAAGGTTGCGATCAGCGCTTCATCATGAGGCCACC
The DNA here is from genome assembly GCA_947460915.1 of Verrucomicrobiia bacterium. Classification (GTDB taxonomy): domain Bacteria; phylum Verrucomicrobiota; class Verrucomicrobiia; order Verrucomicrobiales; family Akkermansiaceae; genus UBA956. Next base: position 9,541 of record CANHKJ010000080.1, on the reverse strand, counting down.
AGAATTTCATGTTTTGCCAGTATTCCTGCACGGGGCGATCATAAACATCGCGGAAATAGAACAGTCCACCATGTTCCTGATCCCAACCGCGTTGCCACATCCAATCTAACATTTGGCAACCAAGCGCGATGAGATCGGGATCATTTCCACGGCGCTTGGCTTCTTCGAGGATGAACCATGCGCCTTCAATCGCGTGTCCCGGATTGAGCGTTCGCCCATCAAAGTGATCAGAGATCGAGCCATCAGGGTTTACCAGTTCCATGACGACCTGGAGGTCAGGTTTGACGAAAAGAGTGCGAATTTCTTCGATACAGCGGTCGATCCAACCTCTTAGGAAATCATCGCTGCCGAGTCGGAGGCTTAGTTCTTGCGCGGTGACAAGCGTGATCATGCGTGGGCCAAGTGCGACGAGTTGACGGGCATCGGTGAACTTGGGTTCTGCTGTGTTTGGCAGAAAGTTCCAATCGACGAAGCGCTGAAACCAGTGGCGTGCTTTGTTGGCAGAAGATTCACAACCCGTGGCCGAAGCGTGGGCCGCAAAGGCGATAGCAGCAAAACTTTCACTGTAGGCATATCGACGCTTGCGCAAGGCCGTACCATCGCGTGTCACATGAAAATACATGCGACCATCATGTGGGTCGATGCATTTGTTTTCCAGAAAATGCAGGCCACTTTCCGCCCAAGCGAGCCACTCGGGGCGGCGTTCGTGATCTTGGTATAGCGTGAGCAGCATCCAACTCATGCGCCCTTGGGCCCAGACAGATTTGTCGTCATCGACGAGTGATCCATCGTGATCAAAGCAGTGCAGAAATCCGCTATGCTGGTGATCCACGCTGCGCGGAAACCAGAACGGGATGCAATCGTGGAAGAGTTGCTGGTGATAGAAATCAGTTAGTGATGGAGCTTGATTCATGAGGGGTTGACAGAGGTGTTTAGGGCCCATTCGTTGTATCCTTGATCTTGCAGTGCTAGCCAAAGTGATTCGATTTGAGCTGTTGTGGGATTGCCTAACGGAAGTCGTGCAGGTCCGACATCGACGCCGATTTTTTTCATCAATGCCTTCGCCGTGCCGAGATAGCCCGTTGATGCGATCGTGTCGATCATGCGAATGGAAATGGCTTGCAAGCGATGCGCTTCTTCCTCGTCCTTGCGCAGACAGGCGGCGATGAGTGATTGATTGAGCTTGGGTGCAAAATTGTAGGTCGAGCCGACGCCACCACGCGCGCCTGTTGCAAAAGCACCGACGATCATTTCATCGACACCCCAGGGGAGATCAAATTTTCCACCGCAGGCACGACGCGCTTTGAGATATGCTGTGAGGTCGGTGTTGGTGAATTTGATTCCTGCGAGGTTCGGGATCACGGCATCGGCTGCTTCCAGAAATTTGTCCATCGGCAAGTGGACTTGCGTGAGCGCAGGGATATCATAGTAGTAAAAAGGCAAGTTGGAACAACATGCGGCGATGGCGGCGCACCACTCGACAAGAACTTCTACAGAGGATGGTTTGAAATAGCTGGGTGCGAGAGCACTCACGCCGACGAATCCATGTTCTTGCGCGGCACGAGCGTAGGCTTTTGCGTCTTCGAGGCAATTTGTTCCGCAATGTGCAATCACGTGAAGTTTGTGATCAGCTGCGGCTTTTTCCCATGTGCGAAACATTTCCAATCGTTCATCGCGTGTTAGCGAATGTGCTTCACCGGTGCTACCTGTAATAAAAACGTGGGTGATGCCTTGATGGGCGAGGAAGTCCGCTTGGGCATCAACTTTTTCGGGAGCAAGTGAGCCATCGGCATGAAATGGTGTGTGGGTGGCGCTGACAAGTGTGTGGAGTTTCATGAGTGTTGAGAAGTTGCGGTGCGTGGTCGCACAAAAAGAATCAGAACGACGGAAATCACCGAGATCAATCCGAAGATGGTGAAGATTGTTTCGTTAGAAATGTGTCGATCTTTGAGTACGCCGAAAAGCCAATCGGCAAGGCCGCCGCAGGAGATCGAGAAAAAATTCAGTATGCCATAGGCCGTAGCGCGCGATGATGCGGGCATGATTTGGCAGAGGATCGGCATGTTGTTGCAATCAAAAAAGCCCCAGCCGCAGCCGAAAAGAATCAGTCCTCCGATGCACAAACTGAGGGCAGTGGACATCGGCATGCTTGATCCCTCTCCCGTAGCGATGCCGACCGCAATAAGCGCGGGAACGAGAAGTGACATGCCAATGGCTGAGGTGTAGATGCGACCGCGAATGTTGCGTTTGACCCATCGATCGGCAATCCAGCCACCGAGCATCGCCGAGGCGATCGCGGCGCCTTGGAAATAAAGCACCGCATTGACTCCAGCGGCTCCTTGCGACATGTTGAATCGTGTTTTGATGATGGCTGGCATCCAGTCACGAATGACCCAACCTGCGAGTGCGGGAAGAGTGAAATACAGAATCATCAATACAAAAGACCATTGCATTAGTCCTTGAAACCCCGAACCGTTGTCGCTGATCTCGCCATCTTTTTTCTGTGTTGCAAGTCGTCGTGAATATTTTCCTAACAAAAAATACAAAGGGATGGCATAGATAATGCCGATGTATCCTGCCACGCTGAATGCACCGCGCCAACCGAGTTGTGGGACATCGGCAGCATAGCCACTGAATGCACCGAGAATCACTCCAGAGTAGATGCCGATTTGATGCAATCCTACGGCCTTGGAGCGGGAGTCTCCCATATGAATCGTGGCGATAAACGCCAGTGCAGTCGGAATGTAACAGGCCTCGGAAAATCCCATCAAGCCGCGAACAATCAGAAGCTGGTGATATGTCTGACAGTGGCCCGTAGCCCAAGTCGTGAGCGACCACACAAACAAGGATATTGCGATCAGCCGTACATGACCTACGCGCAGAGCGATAATGCCTACAAATAGTGAGACGATCGCGTAAGTCCACTTAAACATCCCTAACAGCATGCCCCAGTTTTCTTGATTGATGATGCTGGGAATGTCGTGCATCACCGAGGTTTTCATCGTCGCCAGCATTTGCCGATCGAGATAGTTCAGCAAGGCAACGGGGAAAAGAAGGAGCACGCAGAACCACGCTGCGGACTGTGGTTTTTCGGCAGTGGTCATGGCTTGCGGGTGAGTTCGAGAATGTTGGGAGTGCGCACACCGGGACGAATTTCCCCGCTGATGAGCAGATAGGTTTCACCATGCTTCACGGCGGGCGCTGTTACGGGAAGTACGGCATCGAGAGCATCTTCTTCGGTCCATGTTTGCGAGGTCTCGTCGAGTCGCATGATCGTTTTGCAAAAGCCTTGGTGCTTTTCTGGGTCTTTGCCGACTTGTGCGCCGTCATCGCCACCGACGACGAGAAGCTCGCCTTTGCGTTGCCAAGCAGGTGAAACGGCGGCCACTGCGCAGCGAGGCAAGTCAGGCCCTCGTTCCCACGTAGTTCCATCAAATGTCCAGCTGTGTGGTTGATAGGTGCGTACCGCTTTGCCGTCGGCATCAGCAGCCAGAGAGCATCCTCCGATCACCCATAGCGCTTCATTTGTTGCACCCGCCGTGGCAAGCATCAAGCCATGTTTCGGCAGTGGTGCTGCCTCTTTCCATGTTGCATCCGCGCTGCTGAGATCGAAGGTGAAATGCCGTGCGCTGGCTGTCGTCGAATCCGGTTTTTCGAGTCCGCCGATCACATGGATGTGATTTTTCCAAATCACGGCGCAGGCGTTGGCGCAGCTCATGGGCAAGGCTGGCCATGGTGTGATCGTAACTTTTCCTTCATCCCATCGGATCGAGGCGACATGGCTAAAGTTTTCGGTGAGATTGCCTCCGCCGATGAAAATGATTTCATCCTCACGTTGAATGCTCACGCCGTAGCCATTCGCTTGAGGAAGGGTTCCTACAACACGCCAGGTTGATTCTTTGTTGCTGAGATCGAGGGCGAAAATTTGATCGTGCCAAACTTTTTTGCCGCCCTTCCATGGCATGACACCATCAGGAAAATTCGCGCCGCCAGCAACCAAAAGGGTGTCGCCTAACACACCCGCAAAGCTCCCGGCGAAGCCGTGGGCATCAGGAAGAGCGGGCAAGGCGCGGACGGAAGTTTCTTGCGCAGAGACTACGGCAAGCGCGCTCGCTGTCGCGATGCCTACGAGGCAAGTAAGTTTCGATTCGGTGCTCCGATGCATGCTGTGATGCTCCACGAAATCATGGTCAGAGCAAGAGGAATCAACTGGTTCGGTGCAAATACCAGTTTTGCCCAATTTGGGAGATTTTCCCTTGAAGTATGCTTGCCACAAAATATGAAACTTGTCATGAATGATGGTTGTTTTTTCCGACTCATTGTGATTCTCTGAGCTCCTATGAGTCTTTCCCATCCGACCGCCAAAGCGGAAGCCTTGATCGAAGCCCTGCCGTATTTGCAAGCCTTTCGCGGCAAAACGGTGTTGGTGAAAATGGGTGGCTCGGCGATGGAAGATCCGGAGTTGGTGGCGAAGGTGATGCGCGATATTGTTTTCATGGAAGTTGTCGGCATCAATCCGATCGTTGTGCATGGCGGTGGTAAGGCGATTTCGGCAGCGATGGCTGAGGCTGGTCTCGAAGCCAAGTTTGTGGGAGGATTTCGTGTCACCACAGAGGAAGCAATTTCGATTGTGGAAACAGTTTTGTCGGAAGAGATCAATCCCGGCTTGGTGCGCATGATTCGAGACTTCGGAGGCAAAGCGGTGGGCATTCCTGGAACGGATGTGTTCTTTGGTGAAAAAATGAAAGTGACCGACAAAGAGGGCAACCGTGTGGACATTGGTCGTGTCGGCGAAGTAGTCGGTTGTCAATTGGGGCGCATGGAGTCGGCTCACAATGCGGGCATCGTTCCGGTGATTTCGCCATTGGCAGCAGAGCTTTCGACGGGCAAGCCACTCAACATCAATGCAGACCTAGCGGCAGCGGCATTGGCGAAAGAATTGCGTGTCGCGAAGTTGGTCTATCTATCCGATGTTCCAGGCCTGATGCGCGATCCAAGTGATCCATCGACATTGATCAAATCAGTGAACCGCGCGGAGGCCGATGCTATGATTGCTGATGGCACGATTTCCGGCGGCATGATTCCCAAAATCAAGAGTGCACTCGATGCTCTCAATGCTGGTGTGCGCAAGGTTCACTTCATTGACGGTCGTCTGCCTCACGCGCTTTTGTTAGAAATTTTCACTGAAAAAGGCATCGGCACTGAGGTATCGCGCTGATCATCTAACTGATGATCATGTTGCGTAGGCGCTGATGCAGATAGTCAGGGATTTCTTGGGAAAATTCCATTGCCCCCGTGCTGCTGATCCAGATTTCGGCGACATCAATGCCTTCTTGGCGTAAGGCATCGGCGATTGCGTCGAGCTTCCATTGCATGAGTTTGTTGCAATTGTCATGAGCGCGATCGTTACGCCATGAGATGGTTTGTGCAGCAGTGATGCGCTTGAACCATTTCATCATCGTTAGACTTTGATGCCAGTCGCCTCGGCGAGTCGCTCGGCCATTTCTTCTTTTTGCAGTGAGTTGGTGAGATCGAAAAGGTCTCCATCCATGACGGCGGCGAGATTGTGCGCGGTGTAGCCGATGCGATGGTCGGTGATGCGCGATTGAGGGAAGTTGTAGGTGCGGATTTTTTCGGATCGATCGCCTGAACCAATGAGTGAACGGCGGTGCTCAGAGTATTGTTCGGAAACCTCGCGCTGCTTCATTTCATAAAGCTTGGTGCGCATGATTTGCAGCGCTTTTTCTTTGTTCTTGCCTTGTGATCGACCGTCTTCGCAGCGGACATACAGACCGGTGGGAAGGTGAAATACTTGTACGGCAGATTCCGTTCGGTTGACGTGCTGGCCGCCCGCACCACCCGAGCGGCAAACCTCGATGCGCAAATCATTCGGGTTGAGTTGCACGTCGACTTCTTCCGCTTCGGGTAGCACGGCAACGGTGACGGTAGAGGTATGGACTCGGCCTTGTGCTTCGGTCTCAGGAACTCGTTGCACGCGGTGCACACCAGATTCGTATTTGAGATAGCGAAACACTTCGTCGCCCGTCACGCGAAGGATGACTTCCTTGAAGCCGCCGACTTCGGATGGCGAGGACTCGAGGTGCTCGGTTTTCCAGTTGCGGCGTTCGGCGTAGCGTTGGTAGCTGCGCAGTAGTTCGCCCGCAAACAACGAAGCCTCATCACCTCCGGCCCCAGCACGGATTTCGATCAATGCATCGCGATCTTCGTTCGGGTCGGCGGGCAATAGGGCGTATTGCAGATCACTGGTCAGTTGGGGGATTTCTCTCTCCAGTTGAGGGATTTCAGCCGCTGCCATTTCGGCAAAATCAGGATCATCGCTCTTCGAAAGCTCGATGTTTTCTTCCAACTGTCGTTTGGCATTTTCCAATCGATCGGCGATCTCAAGTGTTTGCTTGAGCCGACGATGCTCGCGCAAGGTTTCTGTGGCGCGCTTCGGGTCGGCAAAAAGATCGGGATCACCGATGGCGTGTTCGAGCTCGGTGAAGCGATGTTTGCGTTGGGCGATGAGAGCGGAATAATCCATGAAGTGCGTGGGCGGAAACTTAAAACTGAAATCTTAAAACTGAAAACTAAAATCTTAATATCCCAACCATGGTCCGAGCCAGCGCTCGACCTCTTCGATGCTCATGCATTTGCGTTGGGCATAGTCTTCGATTTGGTCGCGTTGCAAATCGCTAAGCGCGAAATAGTGGCTATCGGGATGGGAGAAATAGATGCCGCTCACGGCCGAGGCCGGATGCATGGCGTTCGATTCGGTGAGAGTTACGCCAGTTTTGTTAGATGCATCAAGCAGATCAAAAAGGATCGGTTTCTCGGTGTGGTCCGGCTGAGCAGGGTAACCAGGTGCCGGACGAATGCCGCGGTAGAGTTCTTTGATTAGCTCGTTGTGATTGAATTCGTTAGGCCGCTCGTAGCCCCATGCCACGCGGGCTCTGTGGTGCAGGAGCTCAGCAAATGCTTCGGCGAATCGGTCGGCGATTGCCTTGACCATGATCGCACCGTAAGGATCATTTTGTTGTTCGAGCTCTTTGGCATATTCATCAGCTCCATGGATTCCTAGGACAAAGCCGCCGATGTAGTCTGTGGCGGAGGCGTCTCGCCTCCCAGCCTCACTCGAAACCATTTCTTTCGCCCCCTGCCACTGCCAATTCAACAATCCTGCCTTCGTTGGATTATTTTTGATATAGTGGAATTGATTCCAGAAATCATCATCATCGCGTATCAAATGATCGTAAGAATCTTGCTGCCAAAATGCTCCGGTTCGGCCAAGATGCTTGTTTGCTTCTTTTGCTGAAAAGCTCTTGATCGATTGGAGAATTTCAGAGAGTTGATAATCACCAATTGGTTTGATTATGAGGTGAACATGATTGGGCATCACGCACCAAGCAGCGAGGTCATAGCGCTCACCATCGAAATGTTGAATACTATTCGCTACAATTTCCGCAATTTCTGGTTGCTTCATCCATGCATCTCCCATTCCCTGATCGAGAATTTTTTCAATGCTACTGCTGTAAAGTTCCGCAATCGCTTTTCGCGTCGCGCTGATTTTAGCTAACTGTTTTGACTCTTGCGCTTCATTTAGCTGGTCTATGAGCTGTTGCTTTTCTTCGAGGTATTCTTGCAGAACGGATACAGGGATGGTGCCTTCTAATCGAAATGTAACAGCATACGTTCGTCCTGATTGCGTCCAGTGGGGTAATGGGTGAGATCGATCTTTTTGGACTGGTTTATTTTCTTTGAGATAGGTTGGCTTGAATGATGGGGAGGCTGGGAGGCGAGACGCCTCCGGCACGGGTGCCAAAAAGTCTGCAAGGGCAACGTTGGGTTTGCCGGAGGATTTATCGAGTTGTTGGCGGAGTGTGTGAAGTCGGCATCGCTCGGCGCTGCGTTCTGGATCATTCCAGACGATGATGTCGTCGCCCGTAGCGTTGGCGGGGAAAAATCCGTAAATACCCCGCGCGGTGAAGCGTTTTTCGGCGATGATGCGTTCGATGAGTTCCAGTGCCTCGGCGTGAATTTTTTTCGCTTCTTCTGCTCCGCCTGCGTTCTGGGTTTTGAGAGTTTGCGTCTCGGGTTGCCAAACGCCGCGGATTTCCCATGCATGGAAAAAGGGAGTCCAGTCGATGTAATTCGCGAGCTCGCGCAGCGATTGATTCTCGATGACACGAGTGCCGAGAAACTCAGGCACGGCTGGTTGGTAGTTGTCCCAGTCGCAAGTGAATTTCAGAGATCGAGCTTTCTCTAACGAAATGGTCGCTTTTTTGTTCACTCCTTTTTCGAAGTCGATGCGAATTTTATCCTGCTTCTCGCGATTGGCGCGTGCGAATTCTGCGCGTTGATCAGCGGAAAGCAGCGATGTGGTGACGGGGACGGAACGCGAGGCATCGAGCACGTGCACCACAGGGCCAGAATAATGTTGGGCAATTTTGATGGCGGTGTGGGCGGCAGAAGTGGTGGCTCCGCCGATCAGTAGCGGTGTGGTCATGCCGGCTTTTTCCATCTCCTTGGCGACGTGCACCATTTCATCGAGTGATGGGGTGATGAGTCCAGATAGCCCAATAATGTCGGCGCCGATTTCGCGGGCCTTGGTGAGGATTTTATCGCAAGAAACCATGACGCCCATGTCGGTGACTTCGAAGCCATTGCACGAGAGCACCACACCAACGATGTTTTTGCCGATGTCATGCACATCGCCCTTCACGGTGGCGATGAGGAATTTTCCGGCGGATGATGATTCTACTTCCGCATCGGGGTTGGCTAAGGCTTTGGCAGCTTTTTCTGCCTCCATGAATGGTTCGAGCCAAGCGACGGATTTTTTCATCACGCGCGCCGATTTCACTACTTGAGGCAGGAACATTTTGCCTGCACCAAAAAGGTCGCCAACAACGCCCATGCCATCCATCAAGGGACCTTCGATGACCCTCAAGGGCACACCATACTTGAGTCGTGCCGCCTCGGTATCTTCATCGATGAAACGGTCGATGCCTTTGAGCAATGCATACTCTAGGCGTTTTTCGACAGGCTCATTGCGCCATGAAAGGTCTTCTTCGATCTTCTTGCCAGTGACGTTTTTAAAGGACTCGGCTAAATCTAACAAACGCTCGGTGGCATCGGGGCGGCGATTGAGAATCACGTCCTCGACTTTCTCTAACAACTCGGTAGGAATCTGATCATAGACTTCGAGCATGCCTGCATTGACAATGCCCATGTCCATGCCGGCCTTGCAGGCGTGATAAAGGAACACTGAGTGCATCGCCTCGCGCATTACGTTGTTGCCGCGGAAGGAAAAGGAAATGTTTGAGACGCCGCCGCTGACTTTGGCGTAGGGCAGGTTCTCTTTGATCCAGCGAGTGGCATTGATGAAATCGAGCGCATAAGAATTGTGCTCCTCGATGCCAGTGGCGACGGTGAGAATGTTGGGGTCGAAAATGATGTCCTGTGGCGGGAAATGCACTTCATCGACAAGAATTCGATAGGCTCGCTCGCAAATGCGGATCTTTTCTTCGTAGGTGGCGGCTTG
>CANHKJ010000079.1 GCA_947460915.1 Verrucomicrobiia bacterium | reverse complement strand
GACGTCGAATACATGGACGTTTCTCCCAAGCAGTTGGTTTCCGTTGCTGCTGGTCTGATTCCTTTCCTTGAGCACGACGACGCCAACCGCGCATTGATGGGCTCGAACATGCAACGCCAAGGTGTGCCACTTCTCGTTTCTGAGGCTCCTCTCGTAGGAACTGGTCTCGAAGCCAAAGCGGCTCGCGACTCCCGCGCTGTGGTGGTTGCTGAGCTCGATGGTATCGTAGCTGCGGCAACGGCAGAAATCATTGTCACCACCTTGGATGGCAAACTTCCTGTTGCTGACGAGAAATTCCTTTCCGATGCGGAATGCGTGAAGACTAACGTGGAAAAAGGCATCATGGCCTATCCACTGCGCAAGTTCATGCGCTCGAACGCCAGTACTTGCATCAACCAAAAGCCGATCGTTCGCTGTGGTCAGAAGATCAAAAAAGGCGACGTGCTTGCTGACGGTCCTAACACCGACAAAGGCGAACTCGCCATTGGACGTAACGTTCTCGTAGCGTTCATGCCTTGGAACGGTTACAACTTCGAGGATGCTATCGTTATCTCCGAAAAAGTCGCCAAAGAGGACATCTACACTTCGATCCACATCACCGAATTTGATGTCGCCGCTCGCGATACCAAACTGGGGCCTGAGGAAATCACTCGTGATATCCCGAACGTCGGCGAAGAGGCTCTGAAGAATCTCGACCACGATGGCATCATTCGCATTGGTGCAGAAGTGAAGCCTGGCGACATTCTGGTTGGTAAAATTACACCGAAGTCCGAGACCGAGCTCGCTCCTGAAGAGCGTTTGCTCCGTGCGATCTTCGGTGAAAAAGCAGCCGACGTCAAAGACACCTCGCTGCGCGTTCCTTCGGGCGTGACCGGCATCGTGCAAGACGTTCGCGTGTCCAGCCATGGCAGCGCTGCTCGCCGCGACAACAAGATCGACCCGAACGAGATCAAGAAGCAACTGAAGAAGGTAAACGACGAGCACAAGAAGAAAAAAGACTCCTTGTATGATCAGTTGACGGAAAAACTCTCCGACATTTTGCTCGGTGAAAAAATTCCTCTCGATGTTGTCAACGCACAGTCCGGCGAAATCATCATTCCTTCGAATCGTAAGATCACCAAAACATTGCTGCGCAAGCTGGCATCGGTTTACGATCATATCGAAATCGATCCAAGCCCGATCCGCAACAAGATCATCGAAATCATCACTTCCTTCGAACCACGCTTTGCCGAGGTTGACAGCGAGCGTGAGCGTCGTCTCGACCAAATGGAAGCCGGTGACGAAGTGGAATCCGGTTTGATCAAAGAAGTAAAAGTCTTCATCGCCGCGAAACGCAAGCTTTCGATTGGTGACAAGATGGCTGGCCGTCACGGAAACAAAGGAGTTGTTGCTACCATCGTTCCCGAAGAAGACATGCCCTACCTTCATGACGGCACTCCCGTCGAGATCTGTCTTAACCCTCTCGGCGTGCCATCGCGGATGAACGTCGGTCAGGTGTTGGAAACTCACCTTGGTGTTGCAGCCAAAGCTCTCGGTTTCACCGTTGCTACGCCGATTTTCGACGGCATCAAAGAAGAGCGGATTTGGGAATTCATGTCCGAGGCCAAGCGCGTTGACGGTGTGGAATACATCGCCGAAAAAGGCAAAGTGCGTAAGCGTTTGCCACACGAGCCAGAGAGCCGCGGCTTCACCTGGATCGGCGACGGCAAAGACGGCACCATGGGTGGTAAATCCACACTGTATGACGGTCGTACTGGCGAAGCGTTCCATAACCCCGTCGTGGTTGGCTACATTTACATGCTGAAACTTGGTCACTTGGTTGCCGATAAGATTCACGCACGTGCCGTTGGTCCATACAGCCTTGTTACCCAGCAGCCGCTTGGTGGTAAAGCACAATACGGTGGTCAGCGTTTCGGTGAGATGGAGGTCTGGGCCCTTGAGGCCTACGGCGCCGCCTACACCTTGCAAGAACTGCTTACGGTGAAATCTGACGATGTCATGGGCCGTACCCGCATCTATGAAGCCATCGTAAAAGGTGATAACAACTTGGAAGCCGGCACTCCGGAGTCCTTCAACGTTCTCATCAAAGAAATGCAATCCCTCGGACTTGACGTGCGCCCCGGCAAACGCGGCAGCAATCAAGGTTCCGGCGTCACTGGTGGCGTGGATGATTTCTCCCTCGATGACCTTACTCTCTAATCCTAACCCCAATCTATAACCATCTAACGAAATTTGATCTATGAGCGTTGAAAATAACTTGCGTGAACTTTTTGGAGTCGAGGAGAAGACCGAACAATTTGACCAAATCGCCATTACCGTGGCAGCACCGGATATCATCCGGTCTTGGTCCAAAGGGGAAGTGAAAAACCCTGAAACAATTAACTACCGTACCTTCAAGCCTGAAAAAGGTGGCTTGTTCTGTGAGCGGATTTTCGGTCCTACACGGGACTGGGAGTGTGCTTGCGGAAAATACAAGCGTATTAAGCACAAGGGCGTAGTCTGCGACCGTTGCGGTGTGGAAGTGACTCTGTCTCGCGTTCGTCGCGAGCGCATGGGCCACATTGAACTTGCCGTTCCTGTCTCCCACATTTGGTATTACAAGTGCATGCCTTCCCGCATTGGCTTGATGCTTGACATCACGGCCCGTCAGCTGGAGCGCATCATTTATTATGAAGACTTCGTAGTGACCGACGTCGGCACCACCAACTTGACTCTTGGTCAGTTGTTGACTGAGACCGAATTGCGCGAAGCTGAAGACGCCTACGGCGAATCCGCTTTCCGTGCCCGCATGGGTGCTGAGGCGATTCAAGACCTTCTCAGCCAAGTCGATTTGCCATCGTTGATGGTTGACCTGCAACAGCAATTGGCGGCGACTCGCTCGAAGCAAAATCGCAAAAAATTGGCCAAGCGCCTCAAAATCACTCAAGGTTTTTACGGCTCCCGCAGCCGTCCCGAGTGGATGGTGCTCAATGTATTGCCCGTCATTCCTCCGGACCTTCGTCCGCTGGTGCCACTCGAAGGTGGACGTTTCGCGACTTCCGACCTCAATGACCTCTATCGCCGCGTGATCAACCGGAACAATCGTCTGAAGAACTTGCTTCAGTTGAAAACTCCTGACGTGATCATCCGTAACGAGAAGCGCATGTTGCAAGAGGCTGTTGACGCCTTGTTCGACAACGGTCGTCACGGTCGTGCTGTGACTGGTGCTGGCAACCGTCCGCTCAAGTCGCTCTCCGACATGCTCAAGGGTAAAGGCGGTCGTTTCCGTCAAAACTTGCTCGGTAAGCGCGTCGACTACTCCGGTCGTTCGGTTATTGTGATCGGCCCTGACTTGAAACTCAATCAGTGCGGTCTGCCGAAGAAAATGGCTCTCGCTCTGTTCGAACCCTTCATCATTCGTCGCCTGAAAGAACTCGGCTATTGCCATACCGTTCGTTCTGCGAAGAAGATGATCGATCGCAAGACCAAAGAAGTGTGGGACATTCTGGCTGACGTTACTAAAGGTCACCCGATTCTCCTGAACCGTGCTCCTACGCTCCACCGCTTGTCGATCCAAGGCTTTGAGCCGAAGCTCATCGAAGGTGAGGCAATTCGTGTTCACCCCCTCGTTTGTACCGCCTTCAACGCGGACTTCGACGGTGACCAAATGGCCGTGCACGTTCCACTCTCGGTGGAAGCACAAATGGAGTGCCGCCAACTGATGCTTGCGCCTAACAACATCTTCTCGCCTGCCAGCGGTCGCCCCATCACCGTTCCTTCCCAGGACATTATTTTGGGATCGTATTACCTTACATGGGCTCCGATCCGCACGGAGAAAGATCGCGAGAAAAAAGAGCATTTGCCCTTGTTCGAAAGCACCGACGAAGTCGAATTCGCGATTGCTTCGAAGAAGCTTGGCTACCACTCCTGGATTCGCATCCGCAACAAAGACTTCGGCAAAGATACGCACTACGGGATCAAAGATGCAAAAATCATCGAGACCACCCCAGGCCGCGTTCGTTTCAACGAGATCTGGCCTGACGGCATGGGCTTCATCAACCACACCGTTGGTAAGAAGCAGATGTCCGACGTTATCTGGCGTTGTTACCAGGTTGCCGGTCAAAAAGGCACTGTCGAAACTCTCGATGCACTGAAAAACCTCGGTTTCCGCGAAGCTTCGCGTTCCGGTTGCTCCGTTGGTATTGTTGACATGGTGATCCCTGAGGAAAAACCAGCGATCATCGCCAATGCCTACGTGGAAGTAGAAAAAGTCACCAAGCAGTATCGCAACGGTATCATCACCGATGGCGAGCGCTACCAGAAAGTCATCGACATCTGGACTCAAGCTACTGACCAAATCGCCAACCACCTCTATCGCAAGATCGAGCACAATGAAGGCAAAGCCGGCATTTCTCCGTTGTTCATGATGGTAGACTCCGGTGCTCGGGGTAACAAATCCCAGATCAAACAGCTCGGTGGTATGCGCGGTCTGATGGCCAAGCCCTCCGGTGAGATTATTGAACGCCCCATTACCGCGAACTTCCGTGAAGGTCTCTCGGTGTTGGAATACTTCATCTCCACTCACGGAGCTCGTAAAGGTCTTTCCGACACCGCTCTGAAAACAGCTGACTCCGGATACATGACGCGGAAACTCGTCGATGTGGCTCAGGACGTGATCATTTTCGAAGAAGATTGCGGCACAGTCAGCGGCATCAGCGTTGCGCCGATTTATGACGGCGACGAAGAAGTGGCGACACTTGCGATGCGTATCTACGGTCGTGTGGCGCTGCAAAAAGTCGTTGATCCCGTTACTGGTGAAACCATCATCGATGTTGACCAAATCATTTCCGAGAAAGCGGCTAAAGCTCTCGAAAACCTCAACTTTGACAAGTTCCGCATCCGTTCCGTTCTCACCTGTGAGTCCAAGCGTGGTTGCTGCGTCAAGTGCTACGGCCTGAACCTCGCTACCATGAAGCCTGCGAAATTGGGCGAAGCGGTTGGCATCGTCGCAGCTCAGTCGATCGGCGAGCCCGGCACTCAGCTTACCATGCGTACGTTCCACGTCGGTGGAGTTGCTTCGTCCGCGTTCAAACAACCGATCATCAACGCGAAAAACTCCGGTCGCCTGGTTTACAAAGACCTCCGCACCGTGCATTCGCCCGATGGTTGGGTCGCGCTGAACAAAAACGGAACCATTTCCGTGCGTGACAAAGAAGGCCTTGAGCTCGAAAGCCATCCGATCGTGATTGGATCGTTCATTCCCGTGCAAGACGGTGAAGATGTGAAAAAAGGCGACGTGCTTGCGAAGTGGGACCCCTACAACGTGCCGATTCTTACCGAGAAATCAGGTAAAGTGGAATTCCGCGACATGATCAAAGGCATCACCGTGCAGACCGAGACCGACAAAGAAACCGGTAAAAAAGGTATGTTGGTGACGGATCACAAAGAAGACCTCAACCCGCAGGTTGTCATCCGTGATCCTAAGACTGGCGATCTGATTTCGAGCTACTCCATTCCCGTTGGCGCTCGCCTCTCGGTAAAAGAAGGCGAAATCGTTGCAGGCGGCACCATGCTTGCCAAGACACCACGGAAAGTGGCCCGCACCAAGGACATTACCGGTGGTCTTCCCCGTGTTGCTGAGCTTTTCGAAGCTCGTAAACCGAAAGACGCTTGTGTGATCGCTAAGATCGATGGTGTGATTTCCTTCGGCAACAACATCCGTGCCAAGAAGCGTGTGATCGTAACTGATCCGCAGACCGGCGAGGAAATGGAGCACTTGGTACCGATGGGCAAACATATCATCGTGACAGAAGGCGACCGCGTATCCCGTGGTGATCATCTTACAGAAGGCTCGGTATCTCCCGAAGACTTGCTCGAAGCTTGCGGCGCTCGCGAACTTCAAGAGCACTTGGTCAACGAGGTGCAATCCGTTTACCGTGTGCAAGGTGTGGAAATTAACGACAAGCACATCGAGGTTATCGTTCGTCAAATGCTGCGTAAGGTGAAGATCACCGATCCCGGCGATGCTGACGATTTCCTCTGGGGTGATCAAGTCGAGAAGACCACGTTCCAACGCATCAACGAGCAGATCATCGCCAATGGTGGTAAGCCTGCTGAAGGTGAGCCTGTGTTGCTCGGTATCACCAAAGCATCGTTGGAGACGGAATCGTTCATCTCCGCGGCGTCCTTCCAAGACACCACACGCGTGCTCACCGAAGCCTCGACACTGGGCAAAGTGGACTACCTGATGGGCTTCAAAGAAAACGTCATCATGGGTCACTTGATTCCTGCGGGCACCGGCTTCAGCCGTCACCGCGATCTCGAAGTTGAGTTCACCGTTGAGGAGCCCGAGCCAATCTTTGTGGCCCCCGAGGAAGACGACTTCCGCGAGGAAGACGAATCCGCCATCACTGCGTAATTCCTAACAGAATACGCAATCACAAAGCCCGCTCCGTGCAAACGGTGCGGGCTTTTTTCTTGAGCCGATGCAATAAAATGTTAGCATAAAGAGCATGCTTCCGCGAATGATCATTTGGCTTTTTTGCATGTGCACTGTCAATGCGATAGAGAAGTCCTATCAGCCTCAGCATGGTGACATTGTCTTTCAATCGTTGCCCAATCCTTGGGGAAAGGATTTGGTGGATATGATTGAGGGGGCGACTGGTTCGCCGTATTCCCATTGTGGAATGGTCATCATCGAAGAGGGGAAATGGCAGGTGATCGAGGCGATTGGACCTGTGCAAATGATCTCATTGGAGGCGTGGCAGGCACGTGGTCGTGGGAAAAAGATTTGGGCGTATCGGCCAGCGGAAAAGTTTCGCAAGAGCATTCCGAATATGGTGAAGGTGATGAAAAAAGATCTCGGTAAGCCCTACGACATTCGCTATCGATTGGATTCGGAAAATATTTATTGCAGTGAACTGCTCTATCGCGGGTGGAAAGAGGTAACAGGGAAGCCATTGGGGAAACTGGTGAAGCTGCACGAACTGAACTGGCAACCGTATCGAAAAATCATCGTCGCCATCGAGGGCTCAGAAGAAATCCCGCTACAAAGAGAAATCATTACACCACGCGATCTAGCTCAAGCTCACGAATTAACCCAAGTTTGGCCGATCCCAGAAACACAGCAACAAGGAATGAAGAAGAAGTTGCAGAAGTGAAAGGGCGTTTTTTCGAGCTTGTTTATTCTTGGGGCTTTGTTAAAAAGCTGGCGTGAATCGTCGTGATTTTTTGATTTCATCTCTAGCAGCTTGTTCGTTATCTGGCGTAGCTGCCGCTGCAAATCCTTCCGTTTCTCCGAAACCTCGAAACAAGATCATTGGCTTTACCAAATCCTTTGCTGATCTCTCGCTTGCAGATAGTGCTGCCTTGGTCGAGGAAATTGGTTGGGACGGTGTTGATGTGACGATCCGTTCTTCGAGCACACACATCCAACCACAAAAAGTGGCTGATGATTTGCCCGCATTCATTGAGCTTTTGAAAAAACGCGACAAGTTGGTTTCGGTGGTGACGACTGACATTTGGAAGATCACGCCTGATGCCGAAAAACTTTTACGTGTTCTCGCTGACTCTGGTGTGAAAAAATATCGACTCGGTTTCCTTCAATATCAAAAAAACGATGACCCGATGAAAGTGGCTCGTGAGGCCGCTCCTGTGCTCAAGGATATTGCTGCGATCAATCAGGAGCTCGGGCTATGGGCGGGATACCAAAATCATTCCGGCCCACAGTATTTCGGTGGTCCGCTGTGGGATGTGATTTTTGCGATGGAAGGAACATCACCCGATCAGTTAGGTCTTTGCTTCGATATCGCACACGCCACTGTCGAGGGTGGACAAAACTGGCCGATCCAGTATCGGTTGGCACGCCCACGCATCGGTGTCTCTTACGTGAAGGATTATCGCTGGCGAGAAGATCAACACACGTGGCACCGTGACTCATGCCACTTCGGGCAGGGAGTGGTGCGGAAAGAATTTTTCACGGGGCTTCTTGCCAGTGGATTCGATGGTGAGTTTTGCCAACACCATGAATATCCGTTAGGGGCAACTGCGGAACGTATCGAACATTACAAGAGAGATCTGAAACAACTGCGTTCTTGGATTGAATGATTCTCTCACAAAAAACGCCCTTCATGGATATCATGAAGGGCGTTGTTGTTTCTTAGCAAAAGCGGATTCTTAGGCTTGGAAGATGGTTTTGTCGTTGCTGGGGTCGATGATCGCGAAGCGTTCGCGGTGCATTGCGGCATCGGCACGGAAGATCAGGCGACCGCTGTGTGAGCGCTCGAGTTCCATGAGGATTTTCGAGTCCTCGGTGCGGAAGCGGTTGAGGACGTCGGTGTTGACCATGACAACCAAGTCGCCCTGATGGGAGCTCTTTTGGATGATGGTATTGAGTTGGCGTTGCACCTCGACGGACATGCTCATGGTAGTCTTCACGCGGCCTCGACCTGCACAATAGGGGCAGGGTTCATACATGGAATCGCGCAACGATTCGTTGAGGCGTTGGCGGGTCATTTCCATCAGACCGATGGCTGAAATTTGCAGCACCTGGGTCTTGGCCTTGTCTTTCTTGACGCGGTCCTTCATGGCCTTATAGACGGCCATTTGGTCTTTGCGGTGACGCATGTCGATGAAGTCAACGACAACGAGTCCGCCGATGTTGCGCAGACGGAGTTGGCGTGCTACGGCTTGGGCGGCCTCGATGTTGGTCTCAAGGATCATTTTTTCCTGATCTTTGTTGCCGCGATTGCGTCCGGTGTTGACGTCGATCGCAATGAGAGCCTCGGTTTCATCGATCACAATGTAGCCGCCACAGGGGAGCCAGACTTGACGAGAAAAGGCTTCGTCGATCTGTTTCTGGATGCCGATGCGTTCGAACAAAGGAACAGGACCAGACATGTAGTTGACGCGGCGTTTGGCGCGGCGTGAGACTTTGCCTGCGACTTCGCGAATCGCTTCGGTAGTATCGGGGCAATCGCAAATGATTTGATCGATGTCATCGGTGAGGAGATCACGAGCAGTGCGCTCGACGAGTCCTGGCTCTTGGAATACACAGATGGGAGCGGGGCGTGAATCACGTTGGCGTTCCACTTCGCGCCATTGTTCCAGAAGCATCGCGAGGTCGCGAATCAGATGGCGCTTGCGGGTGCCAATGGCGGCGGTGCGCATGATGATGCCCATGCCATCGGGGACCGAGAGCTTTTGCATGATCGTACGCAGGCGCGTGCGCTCTTTGGGATCCTCGATCTTACGAGAGATACCAAATTGCTCGGTGTAGGGCATGAGCACAAGGTAGCGGCCTGCCAACGAGATGTTGGTAGTAACGCGTGGACCTTTGGTGCCGATGGGGCCCTTGGAGACCTGGATCATAATTTCCGAGCCTATCGGGTAGATGCTTGGGATGTCCTTGGAGGTGATTTTTTTCTGTTGTTTTTTCGGTCCGCGGTCGATTTCTTCGAGTCCGGCATCGAGCGCAGCAGGGAGTGCATCCCAGAAGTGGAGGAAGGCATTTTTGTCGAGTCCGATGTCTACGAACATGGCCTTGAGACCTTGCTCGATGTTCTTGACTTTTCCTTTAAAAATACCTCCGACGATGTTTTGATCGCCTTCGCGCTCGACGGAGTATTCTTCGAGAAGTCCGTTTTCGAGCAGCGCGACACGGCGTTCGAGTTTTTCGACGTTGATAAGAATGGTGTTTCCTTCCATGGGATTGATTGATCCAAATCCGAGGAAGCGTTTGATTTTATTGATCATGGCTAAAGGCACGTTGGTAAGTAGGTTATTGGGTTAAGGAAATCACTCATCGACGGGAGTGGCACGCGGTATGGTGCCTGCGGAGTCGATTTCGGGAGTGATGGTGGGAGAGGGAAGCATTTCGGTGGTGTTGTTTTCGGGGTTGTTGGTTTTGGTAATCGCATCGATATTTGTCTGCGCGTTATCGGCAGTTTCGGTAGCGTCAGCCGTCTCAAAGGCGGCAAGAGTCTCATCAGGCAAGATGATTTCCTCAAGGGAGTCAATTTTGCCAACATATTCGGTTTGGGGGCGAGGTTTATAGGTCAGTCCATCATCGAGGGCGAAGAGGCTGCGGTAGATCATTTGAGTGAGGGGACCGGCGACTTTGCCGCCTGATTTACCGCCGACCACGAGGACGGCAACTGCATATTTCGGGTTTTCGTAGGGGGCGAAGGAAACCGTCCAGGCGTTGTTGGATTTTTTGCCGCGATCCACGCTTTGCGCTGTTCCTGTTTTTGCGGCGATGTCAATGTTCGGCATTTTGACGCGTCCCGCAGTGCCGCCAGCTTGATTGACGGCCATCCACATGCCCTTGCGGATGCGTTCCATATCGGCAGTGGTGACACCTTTCTCAAGAAGGTCGACAAGGAGTTTAGGTTCGTCGGGCACGAGGACATCTTTGCCGCGGATAACTTTTTTGACAACGCGAGGTTGGTAGTATTTTCCGCCATTGGCGATGCAGGTGACAACGGAACAGAGTTGCAGTGGGGATGCGGAGCTGATTCCTTGGCCAATCGCCAGGAATGCGGTATCGACGGGCGTGACGGGAGTGGATGGATTTTTCGCTTTCCACAAAGGTGATCCAATAACGGTGCCGGGTTGCTCGCTGGGGAGTTCGATACCAGTTCGCTTGCCGAGATTGAGCATGGTGAAGGTATCAGCGAGGTCTTTGGGACCTACGGCATTGGCTAGGCGGTAGAAGTAGGGGTTGCAAGATTGTTGTATGGCTTTGGATACATTTTGCGAACCGTGCATGCCTTTGCTCTGGTTCCAGATCCAACAACCGGCTTTGTGGTTGCCGTATTGGACGAAGCCATTACAGGAAAAAATGTTAGCACCGAGGCCTGCACGAGCGCCTGCGATGGCGGTTGGTAACTTGAAGGTTGAGCCTGGATCGAATGACTCAATCGAGCGGTTCATCAGGGGGAGGCAGATATTGCTCGTTTTGTATTCAATCCATTTTTTTTCGTCAATCGATGGTATGAAATTGTTAGGGTTGTAATTGGGCACGGATGCCATGGCGATGACTTC
>CANHKJ010000078.1 GCA_947460915.1 Verrucomicrobiia bacterium | reverse complement strand
GTTATCTTGACTTGTTAGAACTTTTGCTTCCCGCAGAAACCCAAGGACTAGCCGTGCGCACGGTACTCGTGGCGTTGAAAAAAATGGCCGACACCTTGCAGGCCGAAACAGCAGGAGCCCCCTGCCCCAACTCGGAGGATGAGGAAAATCTGATCATTTTGGTGGGAGCATCTTCGCAAAATACCGTCGAGAAACGTCTGCTTCAAGCACGGGCCGAGGGCACGGTGCATCGCTTTTTGGTGATCTGCGGCGATCGCCCCTACGTTCATAATCTCGCCATCGAGTTCGGCGTGCGCGCGCTACTGATTACAGGAGGTTATCAAATCGATCCCGAACTGGAAAAACGTGCTGCGGAGAAAAACATCTGCCTACTTCTCGCTAAGCAAGATACAGCTTCCTGCACTACTCTCATCCGTTGCTCGCGCACGGTTCGCAATGTCCTCGATGAAGGATTCATCACCGTAGCAGCTTCCGAGCCCGTCACACTGCTGAAAAAACGCATTTCTGCTCTGGCACAGGAACTTTTCCCCGTTCTTTCACCCGATGACCATCGCCTGCTCGGAGTGGTTTCTAAGTCGGACTTGATCGACCCTCCACGCCTGCGTCTAGCGCTTGTGGATCACAATGAATACGCTCAGGCCGTTCGCGGCGTAGAGGAAGCGGAAATCGTCGAAGTTGTGGATCACCACCGCCTCGCAGGAAATCTCGTATCGCGCGAGCCGATTCGATACCTCAACGAGCCCGTCGGCTCCACCTCGACCTTAGTAGCGCGGAAGTTCTCCCATCGTGATCTCACGCCTGAGCCAGGAGTCGCGCTCTGCCTTTTGGCTGGAATTGTGTCCGATACTCTCAATCTCACCTCACCCACGACAACTGATCTTGATCGCGATATGTTGGGCTGGCTAGCCGACGTCGCAGGCGTGGAAGCTGCTGATTTTACACGCCGATTTTTCGCCATCGGTTCACTTTTAGCCAATGGCACCGTCGACGAGATCGTCAATGCTGACCGCAAAGAATTCAGTGA
Source organism: Verrucomicrobiia bacterium (assembly GCA_947460915.1). GTDB lineage: Bacteria > Verrucomicrobiota > Verrucomicrobiia > Verrucomicrobiales > Akkermansiaceae > UBA956. The sequence continues at coordinate 10,060 of CANHKJ010000078.1, read as the reverse complement.
TGAAGGGCTAAAAATTTCCATCGCCCAGGTAGAAGAACTCGGCATGGAAGCGCTGACTGGGCGCAAGGACGAACTTCTCGCCCATTTGCATGATCTCGTGGAAAAAGAGCAGCTTGATTTGATTTGCTTAGTCATCACGGATGTCACCGAGCACTACAGCCACATTCTTGCCGTTGGCAATGAATCCTTGCTGCAAAGCCTCCCCTACGAGCGCATCGCTCATCACTCGTTCTCGGCACCGGGCGTGGTCAGCAGGAAAAAGCAGATTTTTCCCGCTGTTTGTCAGGCCATCCGTGTGGCGCGTCGTTAGTTCCGCATGTCTTAGCAGGATACGCGAAATTAATGAACGGTTTTGCTTGGCGGATAGAATAAAAAAAAGTCATACTAAGTCTGCGAACTGGCACAAAACTTTCTATTCCCCTGACGTCCATGTCTTCCACCACACGACCACGCATTCTCATCGTAACCCCAGAAATTACCTACCTGCCCTCAGGAATGGGGAACTATACGCAGCGCATGTCCGCCAAAGCCGGAGGCCTCGCCGATGTCTCTGCCTCGCTCGTTTCCGCACTCTTTGAACTCGGCGCGGATGTCCACGTCGCCCTGCCGAACTACCGCCGCATGTTCCAAGGTGATGTTTTCAGTTTTCACGAAAAGCAGTTGCGGACATACTACGAGGTTTTGCCCAATGCCCACATCCATCTCGCTGAAGACCGGATTTTTTACTACCGCGAGCAAGTGTATTCGGGTTACACCGAGGAATCGACGAAAATTGCCATGGTTTTCCAGAGGGAAGTTATCAATCATATTATCCCCAATGCCCGACCTGACCTGATTCATTGCAATGACTGGATGACAGGCTTGATTCCTGGCATGGCTCGCCGCCGCGGCATCAAGAGCCTTTTTACGGTTCATAACATCCACACTCAGCGCGTGAGGCTACCAGAAATTGAAGACAGTGGCATCGATGCCGCTGAATTCTGGCACAACCTCTACTATGATGGGCTGCCCTACAACTATGAGCATGCCCGTAATACCATGCCCGTGGATTTGCTCACAAGCGGAATTTTTTCCGCTCACTTCATCAATACGGTCAGTCCGCGCTTCCTGTGGGAAATCGTCGAGGGCTGGCATCCGATGGTGCCTGACTCGGTGCGTACCGAGCTGCGCCACAAATACTACGCGGGCTGCGCCAAAGGTATCCTCAATGCACCCGATGTTTCTTATGATCCTGAGACCGATCCTTGCATCGAAAAACAATACCATTTCATCGATGTGATCGAGGGCAAAAAGGCCAACAAACTTGCCCTGCAACGCGAGCTGAATCTCACAGAAAATCCGAACGCTCCACTATTTTTCTGGCCATCCCGTCTCGATCCCGTGCAAAAAGGACCACAATTGCTGTCGGATATTCTTCAACGCTTAGTCTCCGATTATTGGGACGAGGATCTGCAAATCGCCGTAATCGCCAATGGGCCTCATCAGAAATATTTCCACCAAATCGTGCGCGAATTCGGGCTACAAGAGCGTGTTGCGATCGTTGACTTCGATGAACGCTTATCACGCCTTGGCTATGCTGGGTCTGACTTCATGTTCATGCCCTCCTTGTTCGAGCCTTGTGGTCTACCGCAGATGACCGCGCCCATTTACGGATCACTTCCCGTCGTTCACGCCACGGGCGGACTTTACGACACCATCAATCATCTCGATGTGCAAAATGGCACGGGAAATGGCTTCCGCTTCGATCATTACGATCCTTCCTCCTTGCGTTGGGCCACAGATCAGGCGATGCAGTTTTATCGATTACCTCTGGAAGTCAAAGAAGAGCACCTTCGCCGCGTGATGCGCGAATCACAGCAACGCTTCAATCACGAGGAAGTGGCCGAGCAATACATTGCCATGTATGAGGAAATGCTCGCCCGCCCACTCGTGGATGACAATCCCATGCCGCACTGAGCTTCAGGGCTTTGCAGCGTGGCGAACGCGAATTTTTTCGATATAGTCTTGATCCGCCGCACTCAACTTGGACAACGAGATGACAACGGGTTTCTGATTCACCGATAGTCGAATATTTCCATCTCGCACCACCGTGGGATATTTCGGTGGGTCGGGCATTACAGGGGCAACGCCCTTTTTACTTTCCATGACAAGGTCTTCAAACGCGATCAACTTCGCCTCGATTGTTCGTCCATCAGCGCTAGCCCACTGACGCTGATCACCGAGAACCACATGCGTAACAGCACGGGTTATGATTTCATCTTTTGTTCGTGAGGGCGCGATGTTTGGCTGAATGTCTTGCGAGCCATCGATATTTCGTGGCACAAATGCCGTAGGGGTTTTCGGTGTTTGCGCATGCAAACATGTGACAAGGCCCATCCATAGGAAAAATGATCGTTGCTGCATAGATTGTGTATTTACTCAAATACTATCACTTCACTCAGGGATGACAAGCTGATTCGCAAATCTTCCTTTTTCGCTGAATTACACCTCTTGGTGAAATCGCTACAGCCCCTCTCGGCTTGACAAATCTCACGCTCGCACTACGACTCTGTCATGACACGTTTTTTTGCATTCTTTTCCTGCACAGTCGGATGGTCCGCTGTGCTCTTTCCGCTCTCCGCACAACCAGAGCGTAGACCAAAATACGAGCCCCTCACAGAAGCTGCCACGGGTAGCTCAAGCAACCTATTTCTCCGCACCAAGGTCAGAGCGAGCGGTCATTGGGACAAACAGACACCCGCACTGGCTGTCGATGGCAACCGCGATATTACATCGCACTGGGCCTGCGAAAATTTACCCGTATGGCATCAGATTGATCTCGGAGCAGCAAAAAAACTATCCGCCATTCGCATCTGGCCGTATTGGAGCGATGGCCGCATTTACCAATACAAAGTCGAAGGTTCCGTTGACGAAAAATCCTGGTTCATTCTCGGTGACCACAGCGCTAATTCCATCGCAGCCACAGCCGAGGGCGATCTCTTTCGTTTTGAACCACGCGAAGTTCGCTACGTCCGCAGCACTTTTTTGAAAAACTCCACCGGCAATAACAAAGGTGGGCACATCGTGGAAATCGAAGGTTATGCCGAGGCTCCTACCGCAGGTCTCACAGGTGGAGTCGGCAGCGTTGATCGTCGGTATCCACCCAGTGGCGCCTGTGAACTCGCACCAGCCGAAGCTGGCGTCAAAATCAGCGCATGGCGTGGCGAGCGTGTCAATGCGCAGGTGCTCGTCACTGCATTTAGCGCACAGGAAAATCTTCGCCTTGAAGCAATGGCACTTTCACAAGCAGGCAGTAAAGCGCTCACTTTGGATGCCAATTTCATCCGCTACACCCTAGCCAATGGCAAACCACAAGGTGACATCATCGATACTGCCACGCAGATGCCCCTCACCGCAGGAATGAATCGCCCAATCTGGATCAGCATCGATGTCCCCGCCGACAGCAAACCCGGGCTCTTTCGTGGTGGCCTGCGCGTGCGTAGCGACTCAGGCACACTAGATTTCCCCATCGAAGTCGAAGTGCTTTCTGCCACACTACCGGCGCCCGCCGATTGGTCATTTCACCTCGATCTTTGGCAACACCCCGAATCGGTGGCTCGCTGGCATGACGTACCCGCATGGTCACCAGAACATTTTGCGCTGATGAAGCCGATGATGAAACGCCTTGCCGATGCGGGACAAAAAACCATCACCACCACCTTGGTGCATGAGGCATGGAACGGTCAGACCTATGATGCCTTCCCGTCCATGATCGAATGGACCAAGCGTAAGGATGGATCATGGCACTTTGACTACACAAACTTCGATGCCTGGGTCTCCTTCATGTCCGATGAAGTCGGCATGAAAAACGCGCGCATCCATTGCTATACGATGATTCCTTGGTCGCTCAAGTTCCGTTACTACGATGAAGCAAGCGCCTCTAACATCGATGCCGCACTGCGCCCCGGAACGCCAGATTATGATGAACACTGGGGCCGATTCCTCGAGGATTTCGTTCGTCATCTCCGTGAAAAAGGCTGGCTAAAGCGCACCAACATTGGCATCGACGAGCGCCCTGACGAACTCATGCGCGGAGCCATGGCCACGATCGAAAAGCATGCACCAGAAATTGGCATCGCTTCCGCGATCAATGCACCTAGCGAACTCACTCGCGAATTCGCCGACATCTCTCCAATCATTCAACACAGCGATGGCCTGCTACCACTCATTGCAGAACGCCGAGCCGCAGGGAAAAAGACCACCTTTTACACCTGCACCAGCCCTCCTGTTCCTAACACCTTTACATTTTCTCCTCCTGCTGAAGCGGAATGGCTCGGGCTCTTTGCCGCCGCAGCAGACATGGACGGCTACCTGCGCTGGGCCTATAATTCATGGGTGAAGAACCCACTGGAATCCACGGACTTCACCTCTTGGCCATCCGGTGATTGCTTTCTCGTCTACCCTGGAAATCGTTCATCGGTGCGCTTCGAGCGTCTGCGCGATGGCATTGAGTCTTGGGAAAAAATCCACATCCTTCGCGCCAAAGCCAAAGCTGATGGAGGCACCGAAGCAATCAAAGCTATCGAAGCGCTGAACCAAACCTTGAGTCAATTCACATGGCAGCACGGTAGCAAAGCAGGTGTTCATGAAGCTGATGTCCGCGCAGCCAATCAAGCCATCGCGAAAGCGACACGCGCTCTCCCCTAAGAGAATCCAAATACTTGCCTAAAAAAAATGCCACCGTTACTCGCAAAGGAGAAACGGTGGCTATGCATAAAGTTAGAATACGAACTAAAGAAGAAAGCAAATTAGAAGTTCCAGATCAGGTCCACCGTGATCCGGCTTTCCATGAAGTTTTCGTTCTCGTCGGTAAGCGGAATTTCATAAGCGGCACCAGCACTGAGATTATCGGTAAGCTGTGAGCGGAAACCAGCAGCCAGCGTCACGGTATCGGCATTGTCTTTTCCGTTAGAAGCCCCCCAATTGAGGAGGTCGCCACCTTCAAAGCCGATCGTACCGGGAACAGCACCACCAAGTTGATTGCTATAGCGAGAGCCACCGTCACCTTCGTTGATCACATGATACCAATTCAGCTCTACAAGTGGAGAGAACAAACGATGCACTTCATAGCTCACGTGCGTGCTGACGAAGCAAGTAGTGGACTCTGCATCATTATCAAAAGGCACATGCACACCAGCAGCACCGGCGAGTTGCAGAGGTCCATTAAGTTTCAGTGCAGAAGCGATCAAGTTCATCGCACCATCACCACTGCCTTGGGTGATATCACCACTACCGGTAGGGATTTCTACCGTTGCTGTTCCGCTAACAGCCAAGCCATTTTCTGGTTGGAAAATAAAAGCATACTTCAGACCAGCAGCAAGGTTGGCAAAACCGTTCGACTCGGAAAGTGTGGCATCAGGATTGAAATCTACATAGCCGTCTTTGGTGGCCACGATCGAGAGACACTCGCTCAATGCATACTCCAATTGGAGAGCATAAAGATCAAAGCTGCCATCAAGATCAACCGAGCCTCCACCTGCGACCGCCACCGTGCTTGGCAAAGATTGATGGATGTAAATGGCGTGCGCATTGGTGCGTGGCACGGCAAGATCAAACAAAGTAGGATTGCTAATCGGACGACGAGCAGCCGCAAAGCCATCCGTAGCTTCACAGCTGTTTGTTGTCATGATCGGAGCTTCCGTTCCCGCAAAAACCGACGCGACAAGCACAGTTCCAAATGATAAAATTCCTGTTATTACTTTCATAGTTGTGTATTTGTTGGGTTGACTGGGATCTTGTCCCAATACGAGTTCAGAATACCCATGCTCAACGACCTATGCCACCCACCACCTGCTATTGACTGCGCATTTTTTGCTAAGCCGCAAATCGCGCATATCGATGCATTTTACTCTTTCCTATCGCCTCAATCCACGTCTCACTAGCGCTTGTGCGACCACCGAAAAAATTCCGTCCCGAGCCATTTCCCTATCATCACGAGCTAACACTGCGTATCGATTCCCTAACCAATCTCGGCATGGGCGTTGCGCGCGTCGACGGCTGGGTGGTCTTCGTCCCCTATTGCCTACCAGGCGAAACGGTAAAAGCCAAAGTCTATCGCAATGAGAAAAATTATTCTCTAGCAGATCTCGTCGAGGTCATCGAGGCATCACCCGATCGCGTCGCCCCGCAATGCCCGCTTTTCACTGAATGCGGTGGTTGCCAATACCAGCATTTTTCCTATCCTGCTCAGCTTGCATGGAAAACACGACAAGTCGAAGAACTGATGAAGCACATGGCAGGCATGACTTTTCCCGTCAACCCCTGCCATCCATCGCCACAACAATGGGGCTATCGTTCCAAAATCACTCCACACTACCAAAAGCCGCGCAGCCCTGAGGAATTCATGCCAATTGGATTTTTGGCACAAGGTCGTCGCTCGCAAATTCTCGATGTCCCCCAGTGCCCGATTGCGATGCAAGAAATCAACGAGGCACTCCCTGCCGTGCGTGAAAAAACTCGCCGCAATCCTGGTAAAAAAGGCGGCACCTTACTCCTGCGCGCCACCGTCGATGAAACAGGAAATCGCCTAGTGGAAACCGACAACAATGCCATCGTCACCGAGGTTTGCGGATCACTCCGCTATGATTTCCTCGCCGGTGAATTTTTCCAAAACAACCCATTCATCCTCGAAGAATTCGTCGGCTACGTGGCACAACAAGCTTGCCTCCCCGAGACTCATTTCCTCATCGACGCCTATTGCGGCTCAGGTCTCTTTGCTTTAGCTCTCGCCAAGCGTTTCGAAAAAATCGCCGCGGTCGAGGTCTCAGAGGCCGCAGTCAATTGGGCCCGCAAAAATGCGGAGAAAAATGGCATTACCAATGCCAGCTTTCTCGCAGCGAGTGCAGAAGCCATTTTTGCCGACATCACCTTTCCCGCCGCTCAAACAACCGTGGTGATCGATCCTCCACGCAAGGGTTGCACACAGGAATTCCTCGACCAACTCATCGCCTTCCGCCCGCGCCGCGTCGTTTATGTTTCCTGTGATCCCGCCACTCAAGTGCGTGATCTCGCCATCCTACGCGATGCCGGATTTACACTCACCGCCGTGCAACCCTTTGATCTCTTCCCTCACACTCGTCATGTCGAAAACATCATGACTTTCGATGGCCCAATCTAACAGGAAAATGCACCGCTGGTCGCGATTAACCATCCTGCCCGAACTCAAGATCCAAACGCATGCCATGCGCTTCCCCCCCGATAACGACACATCACTCTACGCCCTGATCCGCACGGCACCTTGTGCGGCTCGCAGCCGAGGATTTTTTCTAGTCACAATCCCGAAACCAACGCCCCAAATCACTGCATCATGTCACCACTGCCATCCATCACCGTCCAAGATCTCCACGCCAAAATCATCGCAGGAGATGACTTCCAGCTCATCGATGTCCGCGAGCCCGATGAATACGCGCAAGCAGCCATCTCTGGCAGCACGCTCATACCTTTGGCCAGCATCCCCGCGCGCATTCGCGAAATCAATCCAGCAAAAGCCGTGATCATCCATTGCAAAGCAGGCGGCCGCTCTGCACGCGCTGCACATTTTTTGTTAGACAATGGCTACACCAACGTCACTAACGTAACTGGTGGCATGGATGCTTGGCTCGATGCAGCACTACCCACGGCTCACTGATCAAGAAAGCCTCTCACGTTTATGCGTGATTCTACAGTCACGTTCCGAGCTTGATCTCTGACTCTTGTTTCTTAAGATGATCTCCACTGCAATGAAACTACTAACCCTATTCATCACCACATGTCTCATCGCTGGCACTTGCCGCGCCGAGGACAAGTCTAATTTCAAACCTCTCTTCGATGGCAAAACATTAGATGGCTGGAAAAATGCCTACACCTGGGGCGAGGCCAAAGTCGTAGGTGACGAGATTCACCTCACCGGCAATCAAAAGTTCTTTCTCGTTACCGAAAAAACCTACGGCGATTTCATTTTCGAAGGCGAAATTCTCCTGCCATCTGGCCAAGCCAATAGCGGCTTTATGTTTCGCGCCCATGCAGAAAAAAACAAAGTATTCGGCTACCAAGCTGAAGTCGATGGCGATGCGAATCGCAAATGGTCCGGTGGTCTCTACGACGAAGGCCGCCGCATGTGGTTTGCCAGTCCGATCAAAGGCAACAAAGAAAGCGAAGCCTCCTTCCGCAAGCGCGCCGGCGATGCCTTCAAACGCAACGACTGGAATACCTACCGCATCAGTTGCAAAGGCAATAAGATCCGCATTGAAGTCAATGGAGTCGTCACCACCGACATCGAAGACACCACCGATGCGGAAGGCGTAATCGGCATCCAGCATCACGGAGAAAAAGGCCAAACCTACAAATTTCGCAACCTCCGCATTAAGGAGTTGAAGTAAACCATTTTTACAACCTAACAAAAAATACCGCAACCTCTTCAGGATGCGGTGTTTTTTTATGGTTGAGTTGGAGAGCCCAATTCAGCGGGTAAAGTCGTAAACTTGGATCTTTTTCGTCAGTGGCAGCAATACTTCTTTCACTTCCTTCACGTGGCGTGGGTCAGCCTCGTAGGCATGGAGAGCTTCGACATCAGTAAAACGCACGAGCAAGGCGACATCGAACGAGTCATCCACCACAGGGCGATCACTGGATACCGCTGTGCCGTAATCCAAAAACTGCACACCCTTGATCACACGAAGTCGATCCATGGCATCGGTGATTTTTTTGCGATCTTCCTGATTGCCAGGATTTTTTTGCCAGAACATCACTACGTGATCCACGGTGCCAGACTTGGCTGGTGGCGCGATGGTAGCACAAGAACTCAATAAAGCCGTGAAGGCGAGAAGAAGATATTTTTTCATATAGCAAATGAAATACGTTCGGTGTCCGTCGCATGTTTCAGCAAAGCTGTGTCATCCAGATTTACCAAAATCCGCGCCGGACTTTGCGCTTGTAGGAACCATCGCCTACCGAAAGCACTTCTACTTTCACACGAGCCAAACCTTGTTGTTTCATGTCAATTTTCCCTGCTGCGCGCGGGGAAAGATCGATGATTCTTCGCGCGATGAATGGCCCGCGATCGTTGACGCGCACTTTCACCGATTTTCCATTTTTGAGATTGGTCACGCGCACCAAACACGGCAAGGGCAAGGTTTTATGCGCTGCAATCAAATGCCACGGCTGAACTTTTTCCCCGAGCGAGGTATTGCCACGGATCAGGCCAAAAAATTTCGATTCATTATACCAAGATGCTTCGCCTACTTCCGAGTAGTGCAAAGCCTGCTCGACCGACATCGGTTGATACGATTGCCCACGCACGCTGTAACCGCGCGTCATGTATCCATCGGCGCCGCTCGGACGAGCGCAGGAAACCACGCAGCAAACGCTTAACAAAAGTGAGCCATATTTTACTATGTTCATAGTAGCAAAAAAATCAGCGGCGACGGTTGGCGGAGTTCAGGATCTGCTGCTGTGTTTCTGCTGGTAGCCCACTGGTCTGCAACCAAGCTTGCCCCGCTGCGGGGTCGGTTCGCAAGTATGCCTCGCCAGCACGCGTGAGCGTTGCTTGGCGAAGCTCGGGATCGCTAATGTCCTGCGCCCACGTTATAGCGGCTTGCGGATTTTGCCAGGCATAACCCATGGAGAACCCGCTGATCGCTGAATCGCGCTGTGGCGATTGCGGCATATTCAACAAATGCTGGCTCGCAGCAGCAGGATCCCGATCCTCCCAGTCGCCAAAGGCACTGCGCAAGCCACTAATTTGCCCATTGCCCGCTGGCAGATTTTCCAGCCAACCGACCGCTGAAACAGGATCTTGCTCCGCCCAGCGCCGTCCGATTTGTTCAATCGTTCTTGATGCATAGGGCTCTGCCGCTTGGCTCTGGGCCCAGTTCGCAGCAGCGACGGGATCTTTACGAGAATACGCCTCGGCAATGCGGTCCATCGCCGCACCTTTGAGGACGCCATTAGGTAATGAATCCGCCCATACCGCAGCCGCTTCCGGACCATCAGTACGCAATGCCTGACGCGCCACGATATCCATCAATTGGTTGGCACGACCGTT
>CANHKJ010000077.1 GCA_947460915.1 Verrucomicrobiia bacterium | reverse complement strand
TCCACACTGTCCGCCATCCGCGCTTCCACGCCAGCCCTCACCACCAATCGATCCACGACAATTTCTAACGAAACCACATCCTCCGCTGGCGAAATTTCATCCAATTCGCGCAATTCGCCATTCAGCCTCACCCGCACAAATCCTTGACGTCGCAAATCCTGAAGCAACGGCGCCGCATCGCCCAAACCCTTCACATCCACTGGTGCGAGCAAAACCACTTTCGTGCCCTCTTCTTGTCCCACCAATAGCTCCACGATGTCCACCGCACTCATGCGCTCCAATCGCTCACCTGTCTTGGGATCATGCGGCACCCCAATCGCCGCCCACAGCACCCGTAAGTAATCGTAAATCTCGGTTGCCGTTGCCACCGTCGAACGAGGATTCAGGCCACCACTGCGTTGTTCGATCGCAATCGCTGGACATAAGCCCTCAATCCCATCGACTTCGGGCTTTTCCAATTGATCCAAAAACTGCCGTGCATACGCCGACAACGATTCCACATAGCGCCGCTGCCCCTCGGCATACAAGGTATGAAAAGCCAACGATGACTTGCCACAGCCACTCGGCCCCGTAATCGCCACAAGTTTCCCCTTCGGAATATCCACCGAAACATTGCGCAAATTGTGCTGCCGCGCACCTCTAATCCGAATCACGTCCACATCCCCACCCTACCCCCATCTACCCTTGATGAACAATGAAAAAAGGGTCTTCCGTTCGGTTATGGATGTGCCCACATTTCCACATCCCGAAATTTCGCTCTTGCATGTTTCCAGCCCACCAGAAAAACTCCGCGCCCGCATGTCCGACACACTTTCCTCTCCTGCCTCCGCCGATTCCGCCAAACACATTGCTCTGATCGCCCAGGAAACCGGGATTTCCGTCCGCAGCGTATCATCCACCGCTCAACTCATCGCCGAAGGTGCCACCGTGCCCTTCATCGCCCGTTATCGCAAAGAAGCCACCGGCGAGCTCGATGAAGTGCAAATCGCAACAATCCGTGATTCGATGATCAGGCTTGTCGAGCTCGATGCCCGCCGCGCAGCGATTATTAAATCACTCGACGAACGCAAGCTGCTCACTCCCGAGCTGGAAAAGAAAATTCTCGCCTGCACCACCATGACCACCTTGGAAGATGCCTTCGCGCCCTTCCGCCCCAAGCGTCAAACGCGTGCCACCAAGGCCAAAGAGCGCGGTTTGGAACCACTTGCTACCTTTTTGTTAGAAAATCAGCGAGCCCAAGACATCGAGACCGAGGCCGCCAAATACATCGATGCCGAAAAAGAAGTCACCACCAGCGCCGAGGCCCTCGCCGGAGCTCGTGACATCATTGCTGAAATCGTTGCCGATGATGCCACGCTGCGCGGTCATGTGCGTAAGCTCTACGAGGCAGAAGCGATCATTTCCTCGAAGGTCATGTATGGCAAAGAAGAGGATGCCGAGGCCGCAAAATTCCGCGATTATTTCGATTGGTCCGAGCCTCTCAAATCAATTCCCTCACACCGACTCCTCGCCATCCGTCGCGGAGAAAAGGATGGCTTCTTGCTAATGCGTGTCGATCTTCCCGTCGAACGAGTGGCAGGTATTGCCGTGCCACAATTTGTCAACGGTCACGGACCTGCGGCCGATCAAGTGCGCGAAGCCGTCGAAGATGGTTGCAAGCGCTTGCTCATGCCATCGATGGAAACCGAAATGCGTCTCAACTCGAAAAAAGTCGCCGACGCCACTGCGATCCAAGTATTTGCCGATAACCTACGCGAACTTTTGTTAGCCTCACCACTCGGTCAAAAACGACTTCTCGCCATCGACCCCGGCTTCCGCACTGGCTGCAAAACCGTGGTGCTCGATGCCACCGGCACCTTGCTCCACCACACCGTGCTCAACATCACCGCTGGCTCGAACACCCAACTCTACGAGGGTGCCAAGGACATGCTGGCGATGATCGCGAAATACAAAGTCGAAGCCATCGCCATCGGCAACGGCACCGCTTCACGTGAGACCGAAGCTTTTTGCCGCAAGCTCAATTTACCATCTACGATACCTGTAGTAGTTGTCAACGAGGCCGGTGCTTCGATTTACTCGGCATCGGATGTCGCACGCGAAGAATTCCCCGATCTCGATCTCACCGTGCGCGGTGCCATCAGCATTGGTCGCCGTCTCATGGACCCGCTTGCCGAGTTGGTGAAAATCGATGCCAAAGCCATCGGCGTCGGGCAATACCAACACGATGTCGATCAGCGCGCGCTCAAAGCATCGCTCGATGACACCGTAGTCAGCGCCGTGAATGCCGTCGGTGTCGAACTCAACACCGCCTCCAAAGAACTTCTGCAATACGTCTCTGGCCTCAATCGCTCACTTGCCGAAAACATCGTCTCCCACCGCGCGGCAAACGGACCATTTCCTTCCCGTGATGCCCTGAAAAAAGTTCCACGCCTCGGTGACAAAGCCTTCGAGCAAGCCGCAGGCTTCCTTCGCGTTGCCAATGGTGCCCATCCGCTTGATTCCTCCGCCGTTCACCCCGAGCGCTACGCGCTTGTCGAACAAATGGCTGCCGACCTCGGCTGCACCTTACAAGATCTTCTGACCAAGGCCGAAGTCCGCGCCAAGATCAAACCCGAAAAATATGTCACCGCAGAAGTTGGTTTGCCAACCCTCAAAGACATCATCGCGGAGCTCGCCAAACCCGGTCGTGATCCGCGCAAGCAGTTCGAGATGTTTTCCTTCGCCGAAGGAGTTGATAAACCTGCTGACCTCAAAGTCGGCATGAAGCTCCCTGGCATCGTCACCAACGTCACCGCCTTCGGTGCTTTCGTCGATGTCGGCGTGCACCAAGACGGACTCGTCCACGTCAGTCAACTCAGCGATCAATTTGTCAGAGACGCCAGCGAAGTGGTCAAGGTCGGACAAAAAGTACAAGTCACCGTCACCGAAGTTGATCTTGTGCGCAATCGCATTGCCCTCAGCATGAAGAGCAAGCCCGACATGGAACGCCGTGCCGGTGGAGGTGGTGGCAACAACAACGATCGCAACAATCAGCCCCGCCGCGACTCTCGTCCGCCACAACAGGCCCCCGGCAACGATTGGTTTTCTCAAGCTCTTCAGCAAGGCAAGAAAAAGTAAGCGTGGCGGCGGATTTCAGAGTCTGTCCGACTATTAACGGGGTGATCCCGTGGCTGTAGCATTAGGTGAGTAATGCGAGCATCATCGGCGGGGGGGATTGTTCGCTTCCTCCGCCCTTAATGGTTGAGGTGAAAATGATGGGTTCCGATGATCTCTACCGCACCAAGGATGAGATGAGCTATGTCGTTTTCGGGTAACCAATCTTGTATTCTTGGCGGGAGTAGTAGGAGTGTTTTTACGACCGATAGTTTATTGCCGAAGAGTCATGGTGCTTTTACGGTTCTATTCCATGAGTTCTTTGAAAAATGTTTCTTAGTCCGACAGACTCTTTCAAGCGCCGTCCCGATGGATGTCATCCTAATCAACGGACTTGGGGATTGCGCAGGTAGTAAAAACGGCCGTCTTCGGCGCCGCCGAGAAAATCGGGAATGCCGTTGTCATCGAAATCCAGGGCGGTGGGACTGACGTCGTGGCCTTCGATGTTTTTCTCTGACAAAGCACCCATTTTTTCGAAGCTCCAGGTGTTGTTTGATGTTTTGGTCTGTCGCCAAAACTCTGCGTTGGCTGCATTGAGCAACAGGTCAACAGCGCCATCTTGATCCCAATCGGTAAGGCACAGTTTTCGTCTGCCGCTCGCACCACCGGTTTTGGTATTGAGGCACAGTGGTTTTCCCTTGGAGTCGAGAAAAGCGCGTCGCGGTGCTTGGAGTGTGAGATCTTTGTTGCGGCAAAACCAGACAAGGTAGCCCTCGTGGTCGAGCATGACGAGGTCGATGAGACCGTCGCGATTCATGTCATGTGCGGCCGGCGTAGTCCGCCATTGGGTGATCAGTTCCTTGCCTTGGGGCTTTTTCCACGACCATTCAGGTGTCAGCGTAGTTCCTTCCCAAGAAACTTCAATGGCCTGCGCTTTCATCATTACTGGTGCTTGGCGTGTTCCTTTGTTTTTCAACCATACGACTTCACCCAGAATGCTATTGATGAGGATGTCGGGAAGTGCATCGTGATCCCAATCGACAACATGGATCGTGGTATAGCCCCATTTGGCCTCGGCGGGACCTTGGATGCTGCCATTGGCTCCTGCCATGATGCGAAAGGGCTTGCCATCAACCTTGATGCTGCGTGGTGCCGCCCATCGCGGCTGCTCTACTCCCTTGCCACTGAGATTTTCAAACCATTCGATGGTGCCGGCAGTATTACCGCTGAGGATGTCTTGGTCACCATCACCATCCCAATCGAAGGCATAGGGAGTGGCCAGCGCGCCGCATTTTAAGGTATCAGCTTGTTGCGAAAAATACTTGGGCTGTTGAAAAATCGGCACATGAGTGCGGAACTGGCCCGTGTGCTCGATGAAAGCAACGCGTCCGTCTTCATCACCCACGATGAGGTCGACGTCGCCATCTTTGTCCCAATCGATTGATACCGGAACGATCATTTGCACATGCATGCTTACGGGGTTTCCTTGAGGATCAGACAAGGGAACACCTGCCGCATAGAGTGGCTCAGAGTTGGTGTTACGATTTTCATAGTAGGTCATGCCATCCAGAAAACTTCCACAAATCAAATCAAGATCATCATCGGCATCGAAGTGATCGAAGTTCGGCGATGGGCAACCAAAGGTTTCGAGCGGTTTGCCATCGGCAAGAAGCTGATAGGGGTCGCCAAAGCTGCCATCACTGCGTCCGTGAAAAATGTGTACCGTGCCGAGCAGTGAACCATTTTTCCAGCGTCCCTGCGCATCCCACGCATTGTCCCAACCGTAGTGACTCCAGTCTTCTGTGCCGATGATGAGATCATCACGACCATCGCCATTGAAGTCAGCGTAACGCCATTGATTGTGACGGATGCCGAAAACCTTCGCGAATTTTCCTTGAGGGGCGAAGGGGTTTTTCGCGATGGGAAGGGCTTTTTTGCGTTCGATGCCAGTTTGCGCAAAATTTTCATACTCCCAGCCGGGCGACAGCACTTTCATCGTGGCATGGCGATAGCTCGGCATGAGGTAGGGGACTGTCGCGCTGATGCGCCGTGCTGCACGAAAAATGGGCAGAGGATTTTTTGCTGTATCGCCGCTGATATTTTCGAAAACATACACGCCGTTGGATGGCTTGTCTGGGCAAGAAACGATGAGGTCATAGTCTCCATCTTGATCGGCATCGCAGGGCAGCGGCCATGCCCAAAGTCCGACTCCGAGATCGACGACTAGCTTGGGATTTTGATAGCGCAAAGGCTCCAACGCGTAGCATGAGGTGCTGGCGCTGAGAACGGTAGCAAGCAGGCAGGTCGTGCGAATGAGCATGAAAGATTCTTCAACCAATGCGGTCCGCGCCGAAGTAGGGAACGAGTGCCGCAGGGATGCGGATGCTGCCGTCGGGCTGTTGGCATTGTTCGAGAAGGGCCACATAGAGGCGAGGCAGGGCGGTGCCGGAGCCATTCAGCGTATGTGGGAAGCGGTTTTTGCCCTCGGCATCTTTGAAGCGCAGTTTCATGCGGCGTGCTTGATACTCCGTGAAGCACGAGCAGCTCGAGACCTCTAGGTATTTGCCGTGACCGGGTGCCCAGACCTCGATGTCGTAGGTTTTTGCAGAGCTAAAGCCGATGTCGCCGGTGCAGAGTTCGATGGTGCGATAGTGCAGGCCGAGTTTTTGCAGGATCGATTCGGCGTGTCCGGTGAGCTGCTCTAACATCTCGAATCCATGATCAGGATGCACGATCTGCACGAGCTCTACTTTATCGAACTGGTGCATGCGAATGATGCCTTTGTTGTCGCGGCCTGCCGATCCTGCCTCGCGGCGAAAGCAGGGGGTGTAGGCAACCATTTTCACGGGCAATTGGCTCTCGGCGAGCAAGGTGTCGCGATAAAGATTGGTGACGGGAACCTCAGCGGTGGGAGCCAGGAACAAGTTGTTTTGGCCATCCTCACCACGATCTGTGCCATACATGTCGTCCTCAAACTTGGGCAATTGGCCTGTGCCTTCCATGCACTCGCGCTTGACGAGATGAGGCACATTGACTTCTTCGTAGCCGTTTTGCGATTGGGTATCGAGAAGGAAATTGATCAGCGCTCTTTCGAGGCGAGCACCGAGCCCGCGATACACGGCAAAGCCCGAACCTGCGATGCGGGTGGCATCATCCCAATCGATGAGCTTGTGTTGAAGCGCTAGGGCGACATGGTCTTTGGGTTCCGTGAGCTCGGGTTTGGTTCCCCATTCGCGCACTACGGGATTGGCTGTTTCATCATCACCCACGGGGCAGGCCTCGTGCGTGATGTTGGGGATGTGCAGCAGCAATTCATTTTGCTTCAAGCTGGTGGCCTCGACCTCGGCATCGAGAGCATCGATTTTTGCGTTGATCGTACGTGCTTCGGCTTCGGCAACAGAGGTATCTTCGCCTTTGCCTTTGGCCATGCCGATCGACTTCGCGATTTGCTTGCGCTGCGATTGGAGTTGTTGTTTTTCCGTCTCGGCGGCGCGGCGTTTTTCATCGCAGGCGAGGACATCGTCGATCAATTTCCAGTGATTTCCACCACGGAGTTTGAGACGTTCTTGAACGGTTTGCGGGTTGTCACGGATGATGCGGATATCGAGCATGGGAAAAAAAGTTGCACGGAGAGTAGGCTAGTTGCTCGCGGGACACAAGGACGAAGGGGGAGAATTTGGAACGTTTCCTTGTCCTACCTCGAAAGAATTTCCGCCGAAAAAATCGCAAATGCCGCAAAAATGGGAATTTTGTAATTCATTGGCCGAGGTTTTGGTATTCGGCAGGGACGGGTAAAGGATTGCCATCCACTGGAGGCAGATCTTGTGGCGGCTCAGGCAAGTCTCCAGGCAAAGGTGGCAAAGCATCTCCATTGCCGGGAGGCGGACCATCGTAGCTGGGGAGAGTCAATGGATCGCCAGCAGTAGGGTCGATGTTGGGCAAAAGTGGATTGACGGGGTTGTAGCCCGAGGGCATTTCTTGGTCGTTGATGAACGGAGTGGCATCGGCTCGATTCATCTTGTGGGCGAGAATGCGTGGCCAGGCTTGGGCATCGATGAGTTCACCTTTGTAGGTCAATTCGACGACTTGGCCGTAGTATTGCTTGTCACCAAACAAGTGTTCTTGTTGAACATCCTGAGGAGGGATGGTGTAGTGAACGAGCAGTCGCTCTTCGCCACTGGCCCAATCGAGCGGGTCGGTGATCCATTTATATTCGATTTTACAGCTGTTGGTATCGGCTTCAACAATTTCTTTTTTCGCCCCGAGCATATCGAAAAAGGTGACCTTCACTTCGAGGTCGCGCCCTTCAATTTGTTCGCCAGGTACACATTGCACGGGAATGGTGATGCTGACCTTGCTACCTTCTTCAATGTTCGGATCACGGAAGACATTGGCCCGCCCCAGAACGATGCGATTGATTTTGTCCTGTGGTTGCTCGAAGCCTGCGATCAATTTGTCGGATGCCTTAAGAAACAAGGTGCCTGCACCGGCGGTGCCGAGTTCTTTGACTTTATGATAGTAGGCGCGGGCGCGATCATAGATGCCCATTGCTTCGTGGCAGAGACCTAACTCGAACAAGGCGTTAGGCTCTGTGGGATTGGTGCGGAGGACATCTTCCAATTTGGTGATCGCGCTGATCATGTCTTCGGCGATGCGAGCACTGCGGGCTTCATTGACGAGACGCTCGGCGATGGGATCGGCTATTGGAGGCGTATCCAAAGGTCGCGCTACGGGTAGTGGGATGGTGACGACATCCTGAGGCTCTTGAGTTTCTGGAACAAAAACGCGAGGTGCTGGGGCAGGGGCTGGGGCTGGCGTGAGTTCGGGAGCAGGCGTGAGTTCGGGAGCAGGCGTGAGTTCGGGAGCAGGCGTTAGTTTGGGGGACTTTGGTTCTACAGCGAGTGCGACGATTTTTTCCACGACTTTTACCTCGCGCGAGGACTCGATGCGCATGGCTAAAGCGACACCTGAAACGATGAGTTGGCTGAACGCAACAAGCCCCATGAACCAGCAGGAGAGTCGGAAAACCAGGGTTTGTTTTGGAGTGATGGCCATGAGCTTCGGCAAAGAGTTTGAGCTCGGCCGTGAGGAAAGTCAAGGGGGCTGTGAGATGCTTTTACGTAGAGAAATAAACTTCCCAAAAGATGCTAGTTCTTTTTCCGTGCGCTCATCCACTTGCGGAAATCTCCGCCTTTCCAATCGGGGAGAGTTCGTTGGTTGAGCCATTCTTGCAGTGGCTTCAGTGGCGTCATGTGGATGGGCAAGTGGTTCATGGCCTTGCTCATGGTCATCGCGGTGCGCCAGACGGATGGCGATGTGGCGAGTGTGGCGAAGGGGCTCATTGGCAGAGCGCCGGGGGAGTAGACTTCTTCTTGCTTGGCTTTGTCGCGCAGGCGCAACAGAAGATCAGGAATGGGAATGTCGACTGGGCAAACTTCATTGCAGGCACCGCAGAGCGATGAGGCTTTCGGTAAGTCGGCCAACTCAGGGAAGCGGCTGCCGAAAAGAATCGGCGAGAGCACCGCACCGACGGGGCCACCGTAGGGTGAGCGATAGGCGTGACCCGATGCTTGGCGATAGACGGGGCAAACGTTCTGACAGGCGCCACAGCGGATGCATCGCAGGATTTCACGGCACTTCGATTCAAGAACATCGGTGCGGCCATTGTTCATGAAAACAACGTGCATGTTGGTGGGGCCGGAGGGTTGCTCGGGTGCTTTGGGCCCATTGATGAATTCGGTGTAAACGGTGAGTTGCTGTCCTGTAGCGGAACGACCTAACAGATTGAGGAAAACCCCGAGATCGCGATCGGTGGGGACGATTTTCTCAATGCCTACCAAAGCGATGTGGACATCCACGGGAGCCATGCCGAAGCGCGTGTTGCCTTCGTTTGTTACGAGCACAAGGCGACCTGTTTCAGCTGAAACAAAATTCGCACCCGTGATCACAGCTTGAGCTTCCATGTATTTTTCGCGCAGGTGGTAGCGTGCGCGGTGAGTGATGGTCTCGGGGTCGTCGTTGTAATCGGCTGCAATGCCTTCACGCAGAAATGTCTTTGCAATGTCGCGGCGGTTTTTGTGAATGATCGGTTTGACGATGTGCGATGGTTCATCATCGTCGAGCTGGATGATGAATTCGCCGAGGTCCGACTCAAGGCACTCGATGCCATTTTCGATGAGAAAAGGATTGAGGTGAATTTCCTCAGCGGCCATCGATTTCGATTTGGTCAAGCGGGTGACCTCGTGCGAGCGAAGAATCGAGAGAATGGTATTTTTCGCGTCAGCATCAGAATCGGCAAAGTGAACATGAGCGCCATTTTTCATCAGGGCCGCTTCGGCCTTTGGCAAATACTCGTCGAGATGATGCAATGTGTGATCTTTGATCTGAGCGGCTAATTTGCGCAGCGAATCCGGATCGGCGTAGTCGTTGTGCAGCACCTTGTAGCGTTTTTCTGTGCCTGCTGCCGAGCCATCGATCACCGAGGCTTGTTTTTCATCGGAAATATTGCGCGCGTAAGAATCGATCAGTTGGTGCATGCGATAAGGAGTTGGCGGAGACTAGCACAGAAATGGGACAAGTGAAATGGCTTTGTGCGCCAGTATGGAAAAAAAACAACGCGCTCCGTTCGGGAGCGCGTTGTCGTAAAATTTGTGAATGAAACGATGCCGATATTACTCTGCAGCAGCTTCTTCTTTCTCGTCTTTGGGAGCCACCACGTTGATCGTGAGGATCGTGGAAACTTGTGGGTGAACGCGAACGTTGACATCGCTCTTGCCCGACTTCTTGATCGGTTTTTCGAGTTCGATGCCGTGACGGTCGATCACGATGCCAGCAGCTTCCAACTCGCGATGAATGTCGATGGAGGTCACGGAACCGAATGCGCGGCCATCTTGACCGATTTCGAGCGTAAACTTCGGACGAAGTTTGGCGATCTTGGCAGCCACTTCTTGAGCGGTGACCAATTCTTCGGCTTCACGCTTCTCGCGCACAGCTTTCAGAGCGTTGACATAACGAAGATTAGCGCGGGTGGCTTCGAAAGCCTTGCCTTGTGGAATAAGGAAATTGCGAGCGTAACCGGCGCGTACTTTGACGACATCCGATTCGGCACCGAGACCTTCGATTTTTTCTTTGAGAATTACTTGAGCTGTAGCCATGACGGTAAAATGCTGTTGCGGGGCGCGGAAGTTGGTCGAAACGGTGGAATCAGTCAAGAAATAATTTTGCGGATCGTCCAAAATGCTCCAATTACTTCGATTTTTCAACGATTTTCCACATTTGCGCCAATGAGATTTTCGAATTCTTCTTTCCCTACCATGAAAATTCCTCAAGGTTTCGTTGTGCTGAGAGTTTACTGGTTTGAGGATTGTGAAGGGTTCATCAAAAAAGTATCAGGCAGCCATTTTTTAAAATCAAAAACGCATATCACACCCACGCTCAGTATAATATGTGCTCTAAAGTGTCATGCAAAATTCCTTGAATTTGACAGATTCTGGCTCTGCGATTACGTATGCCGCCTATGAATAAAACCTTGATCGTCAACATCGGCTGGCTTCTTGCTGTCGCTGCGGCGTTTATTGTGGGGATGAGCCGAGGGACGACAGAGGCGCGGCGCGAGAGCGCTACGTTGGATGTCAATAGCACGAGTTCTTCGATAAATGGTGAGTTGTCCGCTAGTGAGTCTGCGGCGGATCGTTCGAAGCGTCGATCGGGTCTCTCCAATGCAGATCGTCAGAAGAGTGAGATCGAGAATTTGTTCGGTTCTGTTGCCTCGGCAGCGGGTGGGCTTGAGGCGCTGGTGAATCAGGCGATGAAAGATCCGAATCCCTTGAATCGTCGATTGGCCTTTGCTCGTTTGCTTGAATCGTTGACTCCAGAAAATGCCGAGTCAGTCAGAGCTCAGTTGGTTTCGCTGGGAGCGGAGGGGGATCAGTGGCGTGACTTTTGTTATGCTTGGGGGGCGCTCTCGGGCAAAGCGGCGATTGATTTGGCGCAAAATAGTCC
>CANHKJ010000076.1 GCA_947460915.1 Verrucomicrobiia bacterium | reverse complement strand
TGCAGGATGCGCTCGACAAATTTCAATGGCAAGCGATTGGCCTCTGCCAATTCTGCTCCAGGCAAAGCACTACGTCCCATCTGAGCAGCAATGCCCAGATTGATCACAGCGCGCAACGCGTATTCAGCTTTTTTGGAAAGATGCATTTGGTAATCTGGAGTGGAATGTATAGTATGAAGCAGTTTTTGCAAGGAAAATCCGATTAATTTGTTATCCAACTGCGCAAAAATGATCGGGCGATACTTGTTGACCTATTCGCCAACGATACGCGCAGAGTGTGCCCAGTGTTTTTACCCCATGATCAACACAAACAATATTATGGGCTAAGATGGCTGCTTGCGGATGCTGAAGGTGATTGTAATGTCCAACAAACAAGAGTGGTTCGTCGGATTCGTAAGTGTAGCTAAGTTCCTCTTGCGAAAGAATGGAATCACCTACTAGGTCAGCAAAATGCTCTAACGACACATTCAGAAATCGAATACCCTGCTTAGTGGGAAGCCACCAAGCGAGACGCTGTGGACGCTCATCCTCTTCCCAAAGTGACGGAATCGTTGGACCTTTCGTGATGTTTGCCAATGCCCTTCTCTGACTACTTTCATGGGCTGTTAAGCAGAGTAGCTCTTGAGTCATTCGATTCGCCCTCAGCTTTCTCATCGATGCTTCGTGCCAACATGCGTGAACAACGCGCAACACTCCAAAATCAAGCCACAAAGGCAGTGTTTCAAACCAGTCCAATATTTGATTCCATTTTTCTGGATGGCGTAATACAAAATTTACATAAGTATCTTCATGACTGAGCCATTGACGCGGGGATAATTCACGAAGAGGTTTACCTTGCGGATCTCTTCGATAATGATGCAAAACATTGATTTCATGGTTCCCAAGTATCGCAAAAGCATTACCCGAATCAACCATGCCGCGTATTGTATCAATCGTTTGTTGTGTTTGACCACCGCCGTGAATCATATCACCAACAAATATCGCCTTTCTCTGTTCTGCATGCTGCCAAATTCCCAACTTACGATCATAACCAAGCAACCTTAATAGATCGTGAAGCAAATCGGCTCGATCATGAACATCACCGACAATATCATACTCTATGGTGGACATGATATGATTAGACCCTTTCTCCCATTAACACCTTCATCACATCGTCCATCGTGATCCATCCACTGAGCTGACTACCATCTCGATCAACCAATGCCGCAATTTCTTTTTGATCGAGAAACAACGCCAATAACTGAGTTAGCGATAGCCTTTCATCAATGTGGAGTGCAGGCCGAATCATCTTTTTCCAATCCGCGTCGCAGTTTATCAATTGATCCTGAAAAAGCCCTCTAATGCTTATGTAAAAGATTATTTTATCGAATGTATGTCTATATTTAAAATGCAAGATATATAATATAAAATTATTCTTAGGATTAAAATTCCTACTTATAGCGAATGTAGGTTATCTAGTTTAAATATAGGCCTATCGCAACTCAGCTAGGATGTTGCGATAGACCAAGTTTTAATTCTTATTTATAAATTTGGTCAAAAGTACCACCGTCGTTAAAATGCACCTGTTGTGCTCGCGCCCAACCGCCAAACTCGTTTATAGTGACCATATTAATCTTGGGGAAGTTACTTGACCATTTAGCCAAAGCTTTTTTATCACGTGGTCGGTAGTAATGTTTGCCAGCAATGTCTTGAGCTTGCGGAGTATAAAGATATTTCAGGTATTCTTCAGCAAGATTGGTTGTGCCCTTTTTTGCTGTATTTTTCTCTACAACAGCAACTGGTGGTTCGGCAAGTATGCTTATGGATGGAATTACGATCTGTGTCTTGCCTGGAAACTCTTTTTCAATTAAATGAGCTTCATTTTCCCATGACAAAAATATATCACCGATACCCCGCTGTGCAAATGTCGTAGTAGATCCTCTAGCTCCTGTATCAAGAACGGGAACATTGGCGTATAATGAACGCATAAATTCTAGTATTTGCTGATCATTACCTTTAAATTTGCGTTTTGCGTATGACCACGCGGCCAAGTAGTTCCAACGCGCACCTCCTGATGTTTTGGGATTTGGGGTAATAACTTTTACATCTTGGCGAATCAAATCTCCCCAATCTTTAATTCCTTTTGGATTACCTTTTCTTACCACAAATACGATAGTGGAGGTATATGGGGCGCTATTGTTAGGCAGCTTGGACTGCCAATTTTTGGGAAGTAGATTTGCCTGCTGCGAGATGACATCAATATCTCCAGATAAGGCAAGCGTGACGACATCTGCACGCAAACCATCAATTACTGATCTAGCCTGCTTACCCGATCCACCATGAGATTGTTTAATTTTGACATTTTCCCCTGTTTTTTGTTTCCAGTAATCGGCAAATGAATTATTAAATTCCGCATAAAATTCTCTAGTTGGATCATAAGATACGTTGAGTAATTCCGCGGCTTGAGAAGTTACTGAAGAAAATAATGCAAGTGTAAATATTTTGATAATGTTGAACTTTTTCATAATAGTTTATGTTAGTTTAAGTGTTATAAATTTGGATTGATGATTTTTATGATTCGATTTGCTATTTTAAAACGAAAGGCGAAGACCTGTCAGCGCGGTTAGTCCCTCATAGCCAGTGGGATTTCCATCGCGCAACAATTGCGCCCATTCGGCACCTGCCATAAGTTTGAGTTTATTTCCATAGATGAAGTACTGCGCTCCTACATAGGCTGAGTGGTATTCATCTCCTCTGTTGCGACTCCCTGACACGCCAGGGATAAGTCCAATCGGTGTTTCACGCTCATATCGACTCTGCGCGACGACACTGGCTGGGCCGTCACCATTCGTGTAACTGTAACGCGCTACGAGTTGAAGACGATCAGGTATGATGTCATACGTAGGGAGAATATAAGCTCCGAAAACATCCTCATTTAACCCGTCACCACCAGTCGCATAAAAGGCTTCTGCGATAACATTCCAGTAACCTTCTTTAAAGTGAAAGGTAGTGCTCACAATGTCATCGTAGCGACCATTGACCAAGTCGCCCGCTTTCCGATCACTATGAAGCCAATCAAGACGCAGCAATGCTTTCTCGACATTCAGTGCATGATGAAAATTGTGTCCAATACCGATGGAGTATGATACGCCACCGTCTAGGTCACCAAATTCACCATCACCCCAATCACCTGTGCCTGATGTGGTTGCAGGTGTGCTATTCGAATAAACACCTGCTTGCCATAGTATATCATTCGCATTTCCTTCCACGGTAAGCGCTGTAGCACGGTTGATGTTCAGTTGATTGAATATCTGCGAGCGCTCAAATGTGGGCGTGTCATTGGTAGAAGAAAGCCAATCATAGGCAGCAACAAGCGGCTTAGTTTTCCCGGCAGTGACACTGAGATTAACATTTGGCTTCCACCTCAAATAGGCATCCACTAGCCCATCGTAGAGGTCGTCAAAGTCGTCATTGCTCTGAAAGTCAAAACGAGCCTCGAGTTTTTTATCGAAGAGTTTTGCATCGAATCCAAAGCGACTTCTTCGATCTTCCCAATGGTCGGCTTGCCCGTTGTCTGCATCCACGTCGTAATATTGTCCATGGTAGCGACCACGAAGCTTGAACTCCTGAATATAGGGATTTAGATCATCTTTGTAGAGAGTTGCGTAGCCCCACAAAGTTTCATATACGCTTGGCTCTACAAATTCGGTGGCACTTTCCTGTGCGTGCAGACTTACTCCAAATGAGGTTATCATTCCAACCACGACGATGTTTTTACGGTAATTTTTTCTTAATATTTTTTTGTTCATTTTTACGATTACATGATCCTCTGCACTCTCATGAAAGATAGCTCTGGATGATTGATAGAAAAACCTCCGCGGTCACGGTCGGGAAAATTTTGCACGCAAATCAGTCTTCCTTGGCACGAGGGACGAAGCGTGTTTTTTCTACACTCTCCACCTGTGTGACGCGACCGTCATGCACCGTGATCTGAATCGAACCAAAACGAAGTTTGGCGACTTTTTGCTTCACCACATCCAACCAATCATCTTCGGATGCCAGTGTGTTTTCGCTCGGATTGTTTTCTGTTGCCATATTGAATTAAACTTAGATTTGTTAATGCGGACAAAAGTGTATAGATTAAATTGAAGGTGGCAAGATTTATTTTGATTTTTTCAAAAATGAATCAAAAAAGCCGCTGGGCACGATGGCGCAGCGGCTTTTGTTGATTGGGAATGTGCTTACTTGAGCAGGTCTTTCACAGCATCGCGCTCTTCTTTGAGCTCGTTGATGCTGAGGTCGATCTTCTCTTGACCGAAGGCATCGACGGCTTTGTAGGTTGCTGGCTTTTTCTTGGCCGGTATGGGATAAAAAGTGATCAGTGGGTGAACTGGCTGGATTCTAGGGTATCGGCGTGGAGTATATCGAGGTAGCTGCGGTAGGCGTAAAGTTTGCGGTAGTTCTGACCAGTGATTACGCGGATGATGCCGCGTTTTTCGAGGCTAGCGATTGCCTTCGTTGCGGTCGGCTTGGAAACTCCGAGCGAGTGAGATGCTTGGAGTACGCGAATAGCGTTAGTCCTTGGAAACGAGTATTTTTCTTATTCATGGTTCAGATGGTCATGATAATGATCACGAAGTTTAGTTGAAATCAATTTCATGAGATATCATCTACACGATAGATTCCGTGCTGATGACAAGATACAATCTACACTGTTTTTGTGAGCGAAATCCACTCAAGTTCAAAGTCGCCTCCCCCTTTTTACGCCAGCAGTCCCTTGATCACTTTTGCAGGTTTGACGCCGATGAGTTTTTGGTTGAGACCTTGGAAAGGGAAAGTGTGTTTGTGGGGATCGATGCCGAGAAGATGAAGTAGGGTGGCGTGGAAATCGCGAACGTGCACGGGATTGCTGGCGACGTGGTAGCCGAGGGGGTCGGTTTCGCCGTAGGAAATGCCGGGCTTGACCCCTGCCCCGGCCATCCACAGGGTAAAAGAGTTCGGGTTGTGATCGCGGCCTGTGAATTTCCCTTCGGAACCACCGCGATTTTCTTGCATCGGGGTGCGGCCAAATTCGCCCGACCAAATGACGAGCGTGTCTTCTAGCAGACCGCGCTGTTTGAGATCGGCGAGCAATGCCGAGATCGGTTTGTCGATGTCTTGGCATTTTTTCTTGAAGCCGATGTTGAGGGCTTCTTCTTGGTTGGAACCGTGGGAGTCCCATCCCCAATCGAACAACTGCACAAAGCGTGTGCCGTTTTCGACGAGTCGACGGGCAAGAAGGCAATTGTTAGCAAAGGATTCGCGGCCAGGAGTAGCTCCATACATCGCGCGGATTTCCTCGGATTCACGGCTGATGTCCATGACCTCGGGTGCAGTCATTTGCATGCGGAATGCCATTTCGTATTGCGCGATGCGCGTGGCGGTTTCGGCATCACCAAATTCGGTTTCGGTTTTGCGATTGAGTTGCGCGAGGGCATCGAGCGCGGAGCGTCGAACATCGCGATTGACGCCTGCGGGATTGCGCAAATTGAGCACGGGATCACCCGAGGATCGGCACTGCACGCCTTGATAGACGGACGGCAAGTAGCCTGAGCCCCACACACTCTTTCCTGCACGTGGGGTTTGTCCACCGGAAAGCAAAACGATGAAGCCAGGAAGGTCTTGGTTTTCGGTGCCCAGTCCCCAAGTCACCCAAGAGCCAATCGAAGGATGGCCGAGGTTGGCATGGCCCGTGTGAACCATGAGTTCCGCAGGGCCGTGGTTGAATTGATCGGTGACCATGGTGTGAACAAAGGTGAGGTCGTCGACATGTTTCGACAGATGCGGCAATTGATCAGAAACCCAAGCGCCGGATTGGCCGTATTGTTTGAAGGAAAATTGTGGACCTAACAGTTTTGGCACACCTTGGATAAAGGCAAAGCGTTGGCCTTCCATGAATTCTTTGGGACACTCCTTGCCATTGTATTTCGCCAATTCAGGCTTGTAGTGAAACAGATCAAGAGTGCTGGGCGCGCCGAGCATGTGCAGGTAGATGACGCGTTTCACCTTAGCTGAAAAAGGTGGCATGGTCGGCAGCAAGGGCGCGGCTGGATCTGGCGAAACTGCGGGGGCTGAGAGAGCATAGCCCTTGCCCAATGAAGCCAAGTAGAGAGCTCCTAGGCCTGTGGCACAGTCGCGCATGAAATGACGACGCGTGTGTTGTTCGAGCGCGCTTTGCTGGAGTTCACGGAGTAGGATTTCGGGGTTCATGGAAGTTTGATGAAAAGGTTTGGAAAATTGGTAGATGGATGAAGAAGCTATTTGTTTGATGGGCTGGGCGGCAAGATGCCGCCGCCACGTTATTTGACTACGGCTTCATCGAGATTGAGGAGAATGGAAGCGAGGACGGTGAAGGCTGCGCCATCGGGAGAGCCTGCCATGCCCTGCATCTGTTCAGGTTTCGCTTTGTAATCAGCTTCGAGCTTCTGATAGACGGCTACGAGTTCGGCAAGTCGATCGGCGGCGGGTCGGCGTGAAGTGGTGATGCGATAGCCAGCAGAAATCTTCGCGGCGAGGTCGCCGGTGATTTCGTTTTTCATGCGACGTGCTAAACCTTGGGCGAACTCGGCATGGGCGGGTGAATTGAGTGCCTCCAAGGCCTGCAAGGGAGTGTTCGATAAGACACGACGTTTGGTACAGAGATCGCGCGGTGGAGCATCGAAGGTAGCGAAGCCAGGATACGGGTTCGAGCGTTTCATGTAGGTATAGACGGCGCGACGATAGCGATCGGCTTGGCCAATTTCGGGAGTGCTCCATTTTTCGCCGCTCTTGAATGGCGTCCAGCCACCCGGAGGCATGGGTGGGAAAACTGGCTGACCGAAAAGCTTGGGCACAAAGAGTCCCGAGGCGACCAGTCCGTGATCGCGCACGGCCTCGGCGCTGAGTCGCACGCGCGGACCGCGAGCAAGGTGGGCATTTTGCGGATCTTCGGCGCGCAATGTAGAAGTGGTGGCGGCGGATTGTCGATAGGTAGCGCTCGATACAATTTCGCGCAGCAAGGATTTTTGGCTCCACTTCAAATCATCGCGGAAGCGCAAAGCGAGGAAATCTAACAACTCGGGATGATTCGGCTTGGTGCCTGAGGAGCCGAAGTCTTCTAGTGTCTCGACGAGACCAAGACCGAAGAGTTGTTCCCACAAGCGATTGACCACCACACGGGCAGTGAGTGGGTTTTGTGCGGATGTGAGCCACTGCGCAAAACCGAGTCGATTGGCGGGCGCGCCATCGGGCAGTTTCCCGAACAAGCCGGGGATGCTTGGGGCCTCGATGCGCTTGTCTTTCTCTAACCAATTTCCGCGCACGAACATGTGAGTAGGACGCAATAGATCGCTGCTTTGTTGTTGAAGCGTAGGCACATCGATGAGTTTATTTTTCGCGAGGGCTCCGTTGATTTCCGCGACGCGCGCGAGAGATTTGATTTCGTTAGGATCGCTCAACAACGAGGTCCACGCGGCGTTATCGGTAAGAAACACGCGGCCGCGTTTGGCAACGAGAGGCACACTGCCACCAGCATTCATGTTTTGCTGCAAGGTGAGCGTGAGCGTTTCCCCAGCGGCCAGCGGATAAGGTTGTTTGAGAATCAACACACAGGAGCGAGGGCGATCGATTTTAGTATATGGTCCCCAACCAGTGCCATTGTTGCGCAGGCTGTCGTTAGGATCGAAAAACGGATCGGGCTCATCGCTGATGACGCGAGCAATTTCGATCGGCGCCGCCGAGGCAAGGCGAATCTGCGAAAGCACCGAACCCCATTCTGGCGTATGTGCAGCGGTTTTCGGATCCACAGGCAAGAGCTCGATCTGCAAGGCAGTGAGTGAAGTGAGATCGCTGGATGGTTTGATTTTCAGGACGAAGCTTGAATTGTTAGGAACATTCGATGCCGTGCGGAACTCGTGATTTCCTTCAGCTTGCGAGATCTCCATTTTCACCTGTGGTGATGAGGCTTCGAGCTGTGCGACAGGTTTCCATGAAGTCGTGCCGCGAAGTCGCTTGTGAGCTGTGTGAAGCTGATCAAGCAAGCCTCGGCGTTCATTCATCCAACGTGCGAAGTCGGAATTGCGCGCGGGATCTTTCGGCACGGGAGTGAGAGGAAAACTCTGATCCAGATCCGCATCGCGAGCTTCATTGAAGAAGGCCATAGTGGTGTAATATTCCTCGTGTTGAATCGGGTCGTAAGGATGAGAATGACACTGCACGCAACCCATGGTCACACCTTGCCATGTCTCCCAAGTCGTAGCAACACGATCCATCACTGCCGAAACGCGGAACTCTTCATCATCGGTGCCGCCCTCGGCATTGGCTTGCGTATGACGATGAAAATTGGTGGCGATGCGGTCATCGACTGTGGGATTCGGTAAGAGATCGCCAGCGAGTTGCTTGATGGTAAATTGATCAAAGGGCATGTCAGCATTGTAGGCGCGGATGACCCAATCGCGGTAGGGCCAAGCCGTGCGCGGACGATCGAGGCCAAGTCCCTCGGTGTCGGCATAGCGTGCAAGGTCGAGCCAGTTGGCGGCCCATTTTTCGCCGTAATGCGGCGATGCGAGGAGTCGATCGATTTCCTTTTGCCATGCGGCTTCGGGATCGGCTTTCCAAGCAGCTTCAAAGGCATCGAGTTCCGCAAGTGTCGGCGGCAGGCCGATCAAATCGTGTGACAAACGACGCAACAACAAGGCTGGCTCAGCTTCGGGATTGGGCTGGCGTTTTTCTGCTTCGAGACGTGCGAGCACAAAGCGATCGATGGCATTTTTCGGCCAATCATTTTTCTGCACAGTCGGTGGCACGTGGGCACGTGGTTTTTCAAAAGCCCAATGCTCTTCCCACTTCGCACCTTCCGCGATCCATTGCCGCAACTTTTCGATATCAGCAGAGGGAAGCGCTGGTCCATGCTCCGGCTGTGGCATGATGTCATCAGGATCGGTAGATGTGATGCGCTTCATCAACTCACTTTCTTCAGGCTTGCCGGGCACGATCGTGCGATGGCCAGACTCACCTTCGGCGAGCGCTTTTTCACGAAAGACAAACGAGATCCCGCCGGCTTCTTTGACACCACCGTGACAGGCAGTGCATTGCGTGGTTAGGATCGGTCGGATGTCGCGATTGAACTGAATTTCCTCGGCCATCAGCAGAGGAGTCAATAACGCGATCGGATAGAAAATACGACGTAACATGAGAAAATGGTTAGGCTTTGTTTGTTAGTGAGCAAAGATACGAATTTCGTTCAATCCCCCACCCTGATGCGGATCATCCATGGGGCGATCGGCGCTGCGGTAATGATCGATGCCTTCGATCTTCACGTAACGAGCAGCAACTGGTGGGAAAGAAAATGTTTCGAAGGGAAAGGTGCGTTGCTGGAGATCAATCGCGGCCAACTCCCCTTCCATCACGGGAGTGAAGTTACGGTTATCGAGCGATACCAAGATGCGGAAGCGTTTCATGCCGCGATCTCCGATGCTACGATTGCGTGTGTTTTGCAATTCGATCCGAGAGACACTGTGACTCTCTAACAAGTCCACAGTGAACTCCCCAGCTTGATGATCGGGAGCTAACCAAAACGACCAATCGCCAGGCACGCCTGAGTCATCGGTGCGACCGTCGGTGAGGTTGTCAGGAGGAAACACCGAGCCGTGCGGGCGCGTCAAATACGATGGCGCAAAAACAGGTTTTCCCAGAGCGAGATTGTCGTCGTTGAGCGCTGGCCGCGGTTGCTCCGGCAGACTACGATGCAAATCTGCGAGAGAAATCGGCTCAGTATCGAGCGCTTCGACGCAGGTGGCGTTCGCACCTTTTCCTAACAAAGCACGACTGTTACCAGCGCGCAATCGCAGTGGTTCTGCGGCGTGGCGAATTTCGATTTCACCGACATACACATCGGTCAGCACCACAGGAGATCGACCATCGGAGCCAACGGCGATGCCAAATTCAGTGCCCAAATCCACGAGATCACCACCCGGTGTGCGCACGGTAAATTCATCGACTGGTTCCGGCACCCGAACGGCAGCACGACCGTGATCGACCGACATTTCCAATGGGCCACTGATAGCAAATCGACAAGGCGCTTCTAACGTAACTTCTACACCCGAGCTGAAATGCAGCGAAGCAAATCCTAAGCGCAGCATATAAGAAGTATGGGGCGCCAGTGGACCATCGCTCGGAGCCAAGCCTTCCCAGACCGCTTGTTGCGTAGTGAGATTTGCCAAAGTCGGCGCGCTGCGAGGATTTGAGAAAAACAAGGAGCGCACACTGAGACCAATCAACACGCATGCGGCACAAGCTGCGAGAACAGCCCAACGGCGATACTTTTGCGACCAAGCTTGGGGCATGCTTGTTTCCTGTTGACTCACATCCATCAAGTCCCCTGCCTCGCCCATGCGATGCATGGTGGCATGGACTCGACAAAGCCGATGCCATGTCGCACGGGCCTCTGCTGATTCACGCAGTTGTTGGTTCAATAGCGTGCGCGATGACTCATCCAATCGACCATCCAAGGCCGCACTGATCAATGATTCCAGAGTAGGTGTCGACATGAGTTGTTAGGAGGTTTGTTGTTGACGTTCCAGACAATCGGCGAGGGCGCGACGAATGCGAAAAAGTGCTTGCGAGAGAGCATTGGGCGAAAGTTTTGATTCGACCGCTAACGATTCCACCGAGGCCCCGGGTTGATAACGTGCAATGATCAATTCTCGTTGCTTGCTGGGCAGGCGCTCTAAGCAATCGCGCAAGCTCTGTTCCAAGGGCCGACCGGCATGAGCATCGGGAGGTTCAGCGGCGAGTTGATCGAGCACATCGTCATCGAACACATGCAAATCACGCGCTTGATCGCGGCGATGCGCCTTTACCTGAAACAACGCGATGCGACAGGCCCACGGCATAAAGGGCAGCGCGGGATCATACTCTGCCGCCTTGCGCCACAGCACCAAATTGGTTTCCTGCAAAATATCCTGTGCCGCCACGGGATCGGGCACGAGAGAGAGAATGTAATGGAACAACGACGATTGCTGACGGGTCAAATGATCCACCAAGGCCTCGTTCGCATTTTCCGGATGTTCCTTCATCGTTGCATCATATTACCACAAATCGGGCAAATCTTACGCGAAAAATGAAAAAT
>CANHKJ010000075.1 GCA_947460915.1 Verrucomicrobiia bacterium | reverse complement strand
CGGTGAGCGTTTTGAGAATGATCGTTGCGGACAAATTATTCGCCCAGACCGAAGCGCACGTAGCGGCGCAGGGTGAGGGTGTCGCCGAGCTCTTTGCCTTTGGCTTCGAGCAGGGACTTGACGGTCACGCTGGGGTCTTTGACGAAGCCTTGCTCGAGCAAGCAGTTTTCGGCGTAGAAGCGTTTCATTTTGCCAACAAGGATGTTTTCCAACATTGCTTCTGGTTTTCCTTCTTCGAGCAACTGGGCGCGGAAGATGGATTTTTCTGCTTCGATGAGCTCCTCAGCGATGTCTTCGCGAGCGAGACCACGTGGGTTGAGAGCAGCGATGTGCAGGGTGATGTCCTTGATCAGATCGCGGAAACCTTCGGTCGCAGCAGTGGCGGCATTGGTTGCGCCGACTTCGACGAGAACGCCGACTTTGCCACCCATGTGGATGTAGGAAGCGATGGCGCCTTCGCCTTGTGCTTCAAAGCGGACGTATTTGCGGAACAGCAAGTTTTCGCCGATCTCGGTGATTTTTGCTTTGATGGTGTCTTCCACGGTGAGGCCGTTGCTGACAACAGCGTTGGCAGCTGCGAGGTCGGCTGCAGTGGAGCCGATGAGGGCATCAGCGATGCCACCAACGAATCCTTGGAAGTTGTCGTTCTTGGAAACGAAGTCGGTCTCGCAGTTGACTTCCAGCAAGATGCCGGATTTGCCGCAAGCGGAGATGCGTGCGGTGATGGTGCCTTCGTTGGCTTCGCGGTCAGCTTTTTTGGCAGCCTTGGCGATGCCTTTTTCGCGCAGCAAGGTCACGGCGGCATCGAGGTCGCCGTTGGTTTCTTCGAGAGCGCGTTTGCAGTCCATCATGCCCGCGTTGGTTTTGTCGCGGAGTTCTTTAACAGTAGCAGCAGTAATCATAAATGTGTGTAGTGTAATAGTGGGAAAAAAAAGGGCGGCGCTGAGATGCTCAGGCCGCCCGAAGGGAGTAAGGATTAGGCCTTCGAGGCGACGACGATCGCGTCAACCAAGTTTTGCAGGATGATGCGGATCGAGCGGATCGCGTCATCGTTGCCTGGGATCGGGTATTCCACTTTCGATGGGTCAGCGTTGGTGTCAACGATGGCAACGATTGGGATTTTCAAGCGACGAGCTTCGGCCACGGCGATCGACTCACGGGCGGAGTCAACGATGACGATGGCGTCAGGAGCTTTTTCCAAATTGCGGATACCACGCAGGTTGCGCAGAAGTTTTTCACGCTCACGGCCGAGGGCAGCGAGTTCTTTT
Organism: Verrucomicrobiia bacterium; assembly: GCA_947460915.1. Taxonomy (GTDB): domain Bacteria; phylum Verrucomicrobiota; class Verrucomicrobiia; order Verrucomicrobiales; family Akkermansiaceae; genus UBA956. The sequence continues at coordinate 9,910 of CANHKJ010000075.1, read as the reverse complement.
TTGGACATGGCTTTGAACTCAGGTTGTTTCTCGATGTTTTCGAGATACTTGAGACGCTCCACGCTCTTGCGAACGGTGGCCATGTTGGTGAGCATACCACCGAGCCAACGATGGTTGACGTAGTTTTGGTTGGTAGCTTCAGCAGCTTCACGCACAGCTTCTTGAGCTTGGCGTTTGCAACCGACGAAAAGGATCTTTTTGCCTTTGCCTGCGACGCCAGCAAGGAAGTCGGAAGCTTTGTCAAGGCACTTGACTGTTTTGTCGAGGTTGATGATGTAAATCCCGCTCTTATCTTTGAGGAGATAAGGCTTCATTTTGGGATTCCATTTTTTCGTTTGGTGACCGTAGTGAACGCCAGCGTCCACCATTTCTGTGATGAGTTCGTTAATCATAATGGTTAGTTTGGTCCAATCTTAAAGCAGAAAGGGCGCTTTTGAAACATCTGCCGCTCGGGTCCCTCCGACATTTCATGGTTGATTCGCAGCACAAGAAGGGGCGGTGAAAATAGGGACTGCTGGAGCTTTGGCAAGCAAAAAGCGGGTTTTTGTGGATTTTTTGGGTCGATTTTTGAGCAAAATGGCTTTTTAAACGACGGATTGAACGGATTTACGGATTTACGGATTTTTTGAGGGGAAATGCAGGAAGATCAAACGCGGAGTTCGCAGAGACGCTAAGGTGCGAAGTTTTTTGGGGTTTATGAGATGCTTTTGATCGAGATCTTTTTGAATTCTGTAAATTTTGAAATTCTGTTAAAAACGGCTGAAATCACCTATTGTGCCCGTCTGCTCAAAAACACTATGAATTTTCTCAACTCAAACCTCTGCGTCTTTGCGTCTCTGCGCGAAAAAAGTTCGATTAGATGGTGATTTTGGCCATGGAACTGCCCATGCGGGCGTAGGTTTCGATGCCTTGGTTGCTGCGGTCGAGGAATTCTTGGGGCAGGGTGATGGCTCCGGGTTCGAAGAGGAGGATGGTCGAGGAGCCACCGAAGGCGAAGTAGCCTTTTTCTTGGCCTTTTTCGATGGCCGAGTTAGCGGAGTAGGTCTGGATGATGGAGCCGACGCAGGTGGCACCGATTTCGAGCATCAACACCTTGCCGCAATGCTTGGTCTCGATCTCGCAAACGGTGCGTTTGTTCTGCCAAAAGTAACTGAGGTTTTGACGCAGCGCGATCGGGGAAACGGAAAAAAGTGGGCCGTTGATGCAGCGGGTGGCGGAGGCTTTTCCGGCGACGGGAAAGTGAAAGCGGTGGTAGTCCACGGGGCAGAGGCGCGAGAGGATCAGCGAGCCGGATTGGTAACGGGCGGCGAGTTTTTCATCGTCGAGTAAGCCGGCGATGCAGAAGCGTTGGCCTTTGACGAAGACGGTGTTGATTTTTGATGCATCAGCAAAGGCGAGGTGTCGTCCATCGGCGGGAAAGACGACTTGATCGGGCAGAGGATCGATCGGGCGGGCGCTGGGTTTGAGCTTGCGGTAGAAAAATTCGTTGAAGGTGCGGTAGGAGTCGACGGGATCGGCGAATTCGGCGGCATTGAGCCCATACTGTTGGAGAAACGGGGCGATTTTTTCTCGTGATGCCGACTGGTTCATGCGCCAGCCGTACCATTGGGAGAAGCCGGGGCGCTTGATGAAGCTGTGTAGGGCGAGTTTTCCTAATGGATTGCCGTAGGCGTAGCGCAGGAACGCTTCACCATAGACGTTTTCTTTTTCCATTTGCCCAGTCAGGCTGTTGAAGAAGTGAATGTCGGACACGGCGGAAGCTTCGGTCAAAAGTGCGGGATGGAAAAGAAAAAAGGTGCAAGTTACTTTTTTCAAGGCGCGGCGGCGGGTGCTGAAGCGTGTTGATAAAATCCTCTGATGGTGCCAGCTATGGTGCCTACTAAGAATCCGCAGGCGTGACCAAGGACATCGGTCCGTGGGTCATTGCTGCTGCCGAGCATGCCAAGCAAGACAAAACCTGCGAGCAAGGGCGCAAAAACGCGGGCGAGGGGGAGCTTGGGACGTTTATGCCAACACTCGGCTACACCAGAACCAGAGAGCAAACCTAGTGCGGCAAATACGGCGGTGGAGGCACCGATGGAAACAAATGCCTCAGGGTAATGAATCCAATCGGTCAGCGCATTGCCCACGGCTCCGCAGAGAATGATGAGTGGCCATCCTCGTGCTGCGCCCATGCTCCTGCCGACAAAGTAGGTAAAGAATACGCCGAAAAGCAAATTCCCGCCAAGGTGAATGAGGTCGGCATGAAGAAATAATGCGGTAAATGGGCGCCACCATTCGCCATCGCGAAAGAGAGGGATCGCGGAGGATGCTCCCCAATCGCTCCATGTGGGGTGATGCACTTGCATGTAAAATGAGCCGAGTAATGCGGCGATCCAAGTGTAAATCCACGGCCATCCTGCATCGTGTGGTGCCCAGTCGGCAAAGGGTCGAGCGGGAGCTGGTGCCGAGAGTTCTTCGGCATAGGCGGCGAGTTCGCGTTCGATTTTTGGCGCTGGTTGAGGTTCTGCTTGCAAGGCAAAGGTGCCGCGCTCTGCGTCTTGTTCCACTTTGCAGGCTTCACCCATGGCGAGGATGACCAGGCCGTGATCGTAGGCTTGATCGAGCGATTCAAATTCCGCGACTTCCACCCAAGGTGAAGCTTCGGTCTCGGTCTCCGGGGGCGGCTCAGTCGTTGTCGGCATCGTTTGAAAGTATCGTTGTAATTGCCGAAGATGCAAGGTGGCATTTTTGGATGTTAGAATTAGGAAGATCAAACGCTACGTTCGCGAAGACGCTAAGGCGCGAAGTTTTTTGAGGTGGAAATGGTTGATCATTTTTAGGGATGATGGGAGGGCGTGGCAATATGAGATGTTGTCTTGCCGTATTGGCGGCCATTTTTTACAGGATTTCAAGATTTGCAAGATTCTGAAGATGGGTGTGAATTTGTGGAGTCATTGGTTGATCATTTTTTGGGACTATGATTTTTTGGTGGCGGATTTTTCCCATTCATGCAAGCTCTGGCGCATGTCAGTGATTGTCTTTGAAGGTTTGCCGATGGAGCGTGTGTGGGGTGGGCGAATGTTGCATACGGTTTATGGTCGGACCTTGCCGAAGGATGGCGTGCCGTATGGCGAATCATGGGAGGTGGTGGATCGCGCTGATGAACAATCAGTGGTGACAAATGGCATGTATGCGGGGATGACTTTGCATGAGTTGTGGACGAAGCATCGCGTGGAAATTTTTGGTGCTGATTTGCCCGATAGCGAACGATTTCCTCTGCTGGTAAAATTGCTTGATGCACGTGATGATTTATCGATCCAAGTGCACCCACCACTGCATCGTGCCGCAGAACTCGGCGGCGAGCCCAAAACAGAGATGTGGTACATTGCCGATGCCGAACCTGGTGCGAAATTGTATGTCGGCTTGCGAAAAGGTGTCGATCGTGCGGCGTTTGAGAAGTCGATCCTCGACGGCACAGTAGCCACGCAAGTTCATGAAATTTCCGTGCAGGCGGGGGACTCGATTTTTATTCCTTCGGGTCGATTGCATGCGATTGGTGCGGGCTTATTGATTGTGGAAATTCAGCAGAACTCGGATACGACGTATCGGGTGTTCGATTGGAATCGCGTTGGGCTTGATGGTCAACCACGCGAGTTGCATGTGGAGCAATCTTTGGCGAGCATTGACTTCCGTGACATTGAACCGCAGATCGAGCGCGATGCGGGATTTGTTTTGGCGACTTGTGAATTTTTTGTCGTCGAAAAGTTCACCTTGGCCCACAAAACGCAGATCGGTCATGCCAAGGCCGGGCGTTTCAGTATGCTTCACGTCGTCGAAGGAGCTGTGGTGGATGCTGATGGGAAAATTTGGCCCAAAGGCACGACGATTCTGTTGCCTTGTGGCGCTGGATTTGTGGAGGCGGTCGATGCGGCGGTGGTGCTGCGCACGCACATTCCGTGAGGATAAATGCAGCACCATTGTTTTATTTCTTATCTTCTTTGAGGCGATTAGTGCTTTTTTTCTTGGTCACTTGCGAAAAGAGGAATCCGCGCTAGGATGCGGAAATTATGCGCTGTGAGAAAGGAAAATGCCGTGTGCCAGCTTGGATGGGAGTTGTCCTCGCGATGGCTGGGTTGTATTGCACACTATTTGCGGGTTGGGTCTTGATGTGGCCTTTGGACGCATATACGTGGCTGGAAATTCCTGGGCCCTGTCATGTCGTGTTGATGCGGGTGATTGGAGGATTTTATTTGGTTTTTGGATTGAGTTTTTTTCTTGCGGCGCGGGATCCGATTCAGCATTGGCGAATTGTGTTGCTGTGTACTGCGAAAATTGGATTGGTGGTTGTCGGGGCTGTTGTGGTTTGGTGGCGGGATCTATTGCCCATCAAAAGCATTGTGTTTTTGATGGTCGATGATGTGGTGTGGTTGGTGCCGTTCCTGATGATTTTGTGGGCTGCTGTGCAGGCAAAAACGGGCAGGCCACCCTTACATGAAATGGCACTTTCGATAGATGAGGCAGCGCGGCAGTATATGGTGTCGAGCGGTGAATCGCTGGAAGATGCTGCGCGTGAGCAGACAGTGGTGTTGGTTTTTTTGCGTCACTTTGGATGCACCTTTACGCGGCAGTTGCTGCGTGGGCTGGAGATGATCGAGGCAGAGGCGAAGCAAAAAGGTGCGCGATTGGTGCTGGTTCACATGTTGCAATCGGGTCGTGAAACGGAGTATTTGGGGCATAGCACGGGAGTGGCGCGGATTGCTGATCCTTATTGTGAACTGTATCGCGCTTTTGGTTTAGGTAAAGCGGGGGTATGGGAGTTGTTTGGACCTAGGGTCTGGTATCGAGGCATGATGGCTCTGTTTCGTGGATGTGGGGTAGGGCATCTAGCGGGAGATGGATTGCAAATGCCAGGTGTCTTTTTATTTCGAGACAATCGGGTGATCGCTTCGCAGCCGGCCAGGAGTGCGGCTGATTTGCCAGATTTGGATGCCTTGTTTTCGGCTTGAAGCTCAGTAAATTATGACTTTCGCAGCAGATTTTGGTGCATGTTATGAAGTGCTGATTTTTTGCGATGGAGCGTCTGAATGCCGCCGCATTGTAACGATTCAGCTTGCTATTCAGTCGGATTCCGTTTGAATGAAGGAGTGAATCACGCATTGAACGATTTGATCCGCGGTGTCTTCGCTCAGGGAGCCACCGATCTCTATTTGATGGAGGGTGAGTCCCCGCGAGTCCGGCTTGATGGAGTATTGGCACACACTGATCTTCCCTTGGTGGCACGTGAAGAGCTTGCAGAAATCTGGCGAGCCTGTGCCTTGGATCCACTGATTGTTCATGACTGTGATGCTAGCTATGAACTGTCTGGCATTGGGCGGCTGCGTGTGAATCTTTTTCACTCGCTCGGTCGCTTGGCAGTAGCTGCCCGCCCGATCCGCAGCGAGATTCCGGATTTTACTTCGCTCAATCTGCCCAGCGATTTATTGAGTGGATGGATGCAGCGGCGAGCGGGATTGGTGCTCGTTACAGGTCCCACGGGATCGGGGAAATCCACAACGCTTGCTTCCTGTCTGGAGTGGGTGAATCTCACGCAATCGCGGCACGTGGTAACCATCGAGGATCCCATCGAGTATCTATTTCACAACCAGCAGAGTTTTTTTTCGCAGCGGGAGGTGCGGCGCGATACCGAGGACTTTGCGGTAGCTCTGCGAGCAGCTTTGCGCCAGAGTCCCGATGTGATCATGGTGGGTGAAATTCGCGATCCTGAAACGGCGGCGATTGCTTTGCGCGCGGCCGAGACGGGGCATCTCGTCATTTCCACGCTGCATAGCTCGGGTGTGGTTGATACTTTGGAGCGCTTGTCGCACATTTTGGAGTCGCACAAAACGAGCATCGCTACCTCGGAAATGCTCTCCCATCAACTTATCGGTGTGATCTCTCAGCAATTGCTACCATGTCTTCATGGCGGGCTGATTCCCGCTTTCGAATACCTGCAAAACGAAGGGGCGACTCGTCCTTGGATCGCCGAGCAAAAGCACGGGGAGATCGCCGATCACGTTTCTCGCGCCGCCGATCCTTCGAGCACGATGTCATTTTTGCACTCACTCGTTTTCGCCGTCAAACAAGGCCTCGTCGATCAAGAAGTTGCCCGCAGTGCCGCAAACCGTCCCCAAGATTTTGATCGCGCTATGCGCGGTATAGCCTAACCGATTTCACCTTTATGAGCCAAGCACGCGACATTGTTACCTATCTGCACCAGACAGTTAGTCTTGGTGGTTCAGATCTTCACCTTTCAGCGGGTGCTCCGCCAGCGGCCCGCGTGGGCGAGGGTCTTCAGCCTCTCGAAGATTTCCTGCTCGATTGCGAATCGGTCGAGGAGTTGATCCAGCAAACTCTCTCGGAATCCCAACGTGCCACTCTCGAAAAGGATTGGGAGCTGGACTATGCGCTGCAAGTGGAAGGCATTGGTCGCTTTCGTGGAAATGTTCACCTCGTTCGTGGTCACAGCGAGGCAGCTTTCCGATACATTCCCGATGCCATTCCCGAGCTCTCTACGCTCGGTCATTACCTCAGCGCAGAGAATTTTTGCCAACTCCGCCGTGGATTGATCTTGGTCACAGGTATCACGGGATCGGGTAAAACCACCACGCTTGCTGCAATGGTGCAGCGCATCTCAGAAATCCGCTCGGGTGTGATCATCACGGTGGAGGATCCCGTCGAGTTCGTATTTCCCCACAAAAGCTGTCTCGTCAAGCAGCGCGAGATAGGAAGCGATACCAAATCTTTCCCGACAGCCCTGCGGCAAGCCTTGCGCCAAGATCCTGATGTGATTGTTGTCTCCGAATTGCGCGATCTTGAGACCATCCGCATCGCCCTCACTGCTGCGGAAACGGGCCACCTCGTGCTCGCCACGCTGCACACTCTTGATGCGCCGCAAACGATTGACCGCATCGTCGATGTCTTCCCCGCCGATCAACAACAACAAGTCATTACCCAGCTATCCGGAGTGCTCCAAGGAATCGTCTCCCAGCGTCTCATTGCCCGGGCTGATGGCCAAGGTCGAGTTTTGGCCTCGGAGGTGCTTTGCGCCAGTCATGCCATGCGCACTTGCATCCGCGAGCGAAAAATGGAGCAAATTGTCGGCCTGATGGAAATCGGCTACCGCGATGGCAACCGCACGATTGATCAATCCATCGTCGAACTCTTCAAAAGTGGTCTGATCACCCGCGATGAGGCATTTTATCACTGTCGTGATCGCAAAGTCATCGAACTCGCCCTCGCCACGCCGCCTGCCGTGCCAAACCAAGCTTGACCCTCCTCGCCATGAGTAATGAACTAGAAGTTGTAGCAACCATCGGTAAGGATGGCATCGCCCACATGGTATCAGCCTTTTATCGGCTCGTGAAAAGTGACGACCTCATCGGACCGATGTACCCTGATGATGATTGGGAGGGTTCCGAAGAACGCTTGCGAGAGTTCCTCTGGTTCCGCCTTGCCCAAGATCCCACCTACATTCTCAAGCGTGGCCATCCTCGGCTGCGCATGCGCCATGGACCGTTCCGCATCGACATCGCCGCTCGTGATCGTTGGGTCTCCCTGATGAGCGCAGCAATGGAGGAAACTGGCGTCAGCGGACCTGTGCGAGAGTGGCTCGAAACATTTTTTTTCCAAATTGCCGATTTTATGCGCAATCAAGCGGAAATACCGCAGCCTGATGCTTGAGGCAGCCCTCAGAAAAAACCTCGACTCTTGTTCATTTTCCGCCATTCCTGTTTGCATTCTGCCTCTTTTCGTTGCACAATGATGACACGTTGCTTGCACTGTGCTGCGTGAACTTCCGCCGACCATGAGAAATTTTCTGCTTTCCCTGCTTCTGATCATTCCTGCTTCTGCCCAAGATCTTCCGCGGCGGCAGGATGACTCTGTGCCGGCACAGGTAGAGCAGATGTTTGAGCGCGGCTTACGCTATCTCTCCACTAAGCAGACTCCCGAAGGCTGCTGGGATGACTCTCAGGGCAATGAGCCCGGAGTTGTAGGTCTTGCAACCATCGCCTTTCTCGCGCATGGCGAGGACCCGAACCACGGCCCCTACGCGAAGAACATCAACCTCGGCATCAATTACATCATCGCCCAGCAAAACTCCACCAACGGTTACATCGGCACCAGCATGTATAGCCATGGTTTCGCCACCCTCGCACTCGCCGAGGCCTATGGCATGCTCGATAATCCCAAAGTCGCTCCTGCGCTGAAAAAAGCCGTCGACCTGATCCTTTCTTCCCAAAAACGCAGCCGATTTAAAGCCTGGCGCTACACTCCTGATGCCAACGACGCTGACACCACCGTTTCGGGTTGCCAAATCGTCGCGCTCTACGCCGCGCGTAATGCTGGAATCCCCGTTCCCGATGAAGCCTTCAAAAATGCCCTCGCCTATATGGAGCGCTGCCGCAGCTCCGATGGCAGCTATGGCTATACCTCTGCGGGCGGCGGTCGTCCTACGCTCACAGCCATCGGTCTTCTTTGTCAATCTCTCGCCAAAAAACGCGACGGCAAGGGATTCGCGGCAAGCCTTTCCTATCTAAAGGATCACATCAATTACCGCGAGCCTACCTACCCATTTTACTTCGAGTATTACATGTCTCAGGCTCTCTTTCACGCCGATGAAAAAGCCTGGCAGGAGTGGAACGTTAAAAACATCAAACTCATGGCTACAACTCAATCCCCCGATGGCTCGTGGCCTGGTCGCATGGGATATTCCTTTAACACCGCCGGCGCTTTGCTCTCGCTCGCACTTAACTATCGCTTCCTGCCGATTTACGAAAAATAATCCAATCGCTCCTCTCATGCGCACTTTCCTCATCCGTTGCGGCCTCATTGCCACCAGCAGCTTTGCCTCGGTTGCCTCGGCGCAATCCACTGACCTCCTTCGCTTCTCAAACGGCGATCAACTTCATGGCTCATTCCTCGGCATCTCCGAAAATCATGCCATCACATGGAAACGCGATGATCTCGGTGAGGTGATGACTCTCAAGACAGAGAATATCCGCCACATCATTTTGCAAAACCATGCGCCTCAGCAGGCGCCCTCTGACTTTGCCTACATTTCCCTCAACAACGGTGATCAAATTCCGGGAAATGTCGTAGCCCTCGATGATAAAAACGTGCAGATCGAGAGTCAGACTGTGGGCGATATCAGCCTCCCCACTTCTGCGGTTGCAGCCATTTGCCCCAATCCCTTCGGCGGGAAATTGCTCTATGTCGGCCCATTTTCGCCCGATCAATGGGAAGTCACCAACTACAAAGGCAATAGCAACCGCAGCAATCAAGCGGGAGTCGAAGTCCGCGTGCTTGGCGGCGGAGGCAAGATTGCTCCCGCTCAATTGCAACAACTGCTTAAAGGCGCTAAAGTGCAAGTACAAGGAGCGGACGCAGAAGCTCCCCAAAAAGACGAAAAGAAAGATGACAAAAAAAAGGATGAGGAGAAACTCGACCCCTCCTGGAAGCATCTCGGCAGCGCATGGTATCACCTCAATGGGCTAGATCCCCTGATTCGCAAGGAATGCATGGCTGAGCGGACTCTCCTACGCTTTCGCCTCGCATGGCGCGAGCGACTCAGCGCTAACATCGCCTTCCACGCCGACTTCGCCAAGCCACCCGCCGCGGATGAAAAAGACGAAAAGAAAAAAAATGCGGCCAAGCCTCAAAATGCTGGAATCCAAATTTTTAATAATAGCTCACAAACTCAAGCTGCGAGCTTTGGCAACGCACTCGTACTTAACCTTTACCAAACTTATTTCTCTCTCTCACGCTGTGGTTATGATGCAGAGGGTAATGCGTTTAGCCAACCTCTCACCCGCGGTCAGTCCAATGTTCAGTTGCCTGATACAGGTGAAGCCTCCATCGAGATCCGCAGCGATCGCAGCAAAGGTCTGAT